>JAJYHS010000050.1 GCA_021784635.1 bacterium | reverse complement strand
AATTGAAAAAAGCGAATCCCCTAGTGGCGGAACTTTTAAAATCGGCGGATTCAATTGTCCAATAAGTTACGCCGGCAGCACGAGTTATCAAAATGAATTTGATCGCGTTGCAAAAATGAGCGTGGTTTCTTCTCAATTGAAAAGCGAACTAACCGTGCGGTCGGCCGCTATTTTCGATCGAACTGTCGAGACAAGCCCTGACTCTAAAACCGATCAAATTAAAGATCGCAAGCAGATTTTAATTACGGCATCCGACAAGAAACAAATTGTGCTAAATCTAGAAGAAACGGTTGTTTATGGCGCCGAGAATAACCAACAATTTGTAATTAAAAGCGCCGCCGATACTTTCACACTTTACCTGGGTCACGCGGAACATTCGGGAGCATTTACTTTTATCGGCAAAAACAAAACCCAAAAACACTCGTCTGAAACTTGTACTCTCGACAACTCACCTGTGAGTTGTCGCCTTATCAGCTACATATTAGCTATTGGGCTGCCGCGCCCCACGAAGTCCATGGGTTATGTTTCGCCGCTGGCTGCGCAGTTTTGTGGCCCGTCTGCGGCCGTCGCAAAATCGGTTTTAATAGCCCTATAAAGGCCTTGTCGACGCGCGCAATCTTTTTTACGGCGTCGGCGTCATTAG
The DNA here is from genome assembly GCA_021784635.1 of bacterium. Taxonomy (GTDB): domain Bacteria; phylum Bdellovibrionota; class Bdellovibrionia; order Bdellovibrionales; family UBA1609; genus RBG-16-40-8. The sequence continues at coordinate 1,913 of JAJYHS010000050.1, read as the reverse complement.
CCAAACAAGGCGTAAACGTATGACCGTCGCCGGAATAATTGCACTTATACGATAGCCGCAATTTGACCGCCCCACCCTCTTGATGAATTTCAACCCGCTGATTTGCAACCATTTGCCGACCGCGATCGATAAACGAAAATTGTCTGGGCGCCGTGAGAAGAATCCCCGCCGTTGGATCATCGTTCACAATTTTGTATTTGTGCTGCCGAAGTTTTGTACTTAAATCGTGAAAAAATTGGGTTACTCCGCGATTGGTCGGGAGCAAGGCTTGCGTCGCCGGACGAAAGCGCGGGCTCGACGCGCACCCGTCAAGCACCAAAGCTAAGACCGCAACAACAATTAAACTTTTGAAATGCAACATGTAATTTTCATCGGCCGTTCGCGCTCAATTTTAAAACCGTGCTCCCTCAACGCTTAGGGCCGCGGCTCATTTTGAAACATCAAAATCAAAATGAAACACTCAACAAATCAAGTTGAGACACTTTTAGCGAAAACACGACAAAGGGCCTTAAATTTACTAAAATAAGGGTGTCCGCTAATAAAGGGGTACGTTTGTGAGGACTCGTGCAAAAGTCTATGCGCTGATTAACATTGCGCTCGCTGCCGCAGCGATTGCCATTGCCGCGTTCGGCATTCGACTTCACGCTCAATATGCCACAATTTCGATAATTGCCCTTATGGGCGTCGCATTTCTATTTAATATTTATGGATGGCTCGTAACTGATCGTGATATTTCAAAGGCGTCAAACGCAACCCATCGTATCGTTATCGACCACATCATGAATCTGAGACGGCCCCTGCAGGGACTTGTCGGCATACAGGATTTATTCGCGCAAGATTCAAGCCCGGATGAGGCTAAAGAATACTTTGAGATCGCTGACTTTTGTGCTCGGCACTTAATTCACCAGCTCGACCGGTTACAGTTTTTTTCAGAGCTCGCACAAGATACCCTTCAGGCGCGGCCGCAAAGGACAAACGTTAAATCGATCGTTCAAGGCGCCATTGCAACGGCGCTCGAGCAAGGTAACAATCGCGACGTCGCGATTTCTGAGCATTGGGAGGGGTCGGGCTATTCAGAGATCATGGCGGATGGCCGACTCGTGACAAAGGCGCTTGCCGAAATCATCGATAATGCCGCACGCTTCGGCGGCGGCTATCGCGTGGTTTTGCACATCTCGTTTAACAGTTCAGATAAAAATCAAATCGTTTTTACGGTGTCGGATTACGGCCCGGGGCTATCGTCCGAGCAAATGTCAAATTTAATGAAACTTGGGCGCATGCCCAAAAAGATTTCTTGGCGTAACGAACGCCAGGGGCTTGGCTTCTTCTTGATTCAACAATTAAGCCGAGTATTGGGCGCGCAGTTTAACGTCGAGTCAAAGACGGGCAGCGGCGCGCGCTTCACTTTAACAGTACCGTTTGCGCCCATTCAAAATCAAGAACTTGAACTTGAGGAGCATTTTGAAAACTCCTCAAGAATTAAAACCCACAGACGCCCCCTGTCAGCACTTGTCGTGGATGATGACGCAATCACTGCAAAAGTTGTGGCGACAATTCTTACGGCGCTCGACATTTCGGCAACAAACGTGAGTAATGGCAACGACGCGATCACGTTGGCCCAAAAAAATTGCTACGACGTTATTTTTATGGATATCGAGATGCCTGGCATGGACGGTTGGCAAACCTCAAAAATCATTCTTAATGAATTGGCCTTACACAATAAGCCGCAGATTGTGGCCTTGACCTCATATTGCCGGCAACAAGACTACGACAAGGCCCGCGCCTTAGGGCTCTTTGACCTGATAGCAAAGCCGGCGCATCTTGAAGATCTCAAGCGCATACTTGAGCGAATTTATGAGGCCCGCGAACTGCACGGCACGACTGCAGAAACGAATCCAGAAACTATCGAAAAA
>JAJYHS010000228.1 GCA_021784635.1 bacterium | reverse complement strand
AGATTCCCCCATCTCGATTTTGCCGCCGGGGAATTCCCATAGTCCGGCAAGGCTGCCACCTTCGGGCCGTCGTCCGAGCAACACAAGATTTTCGCGGCGGATGATGCCCGCGACAACGGGCAGCCACGTCGGTCTATTAGGTTTGTCGCGCTTGATAAGACACCTCATGAAAAAAAGTAGGCCCATTAAACACGAGAGCGGTGTAAATCTGTACCAGTTGTGCGCCAAGGCGAAGCCGTTCAAATACATCTTCGGCCGACATGACACCGCCAACAGAAACGATGAGTTTATCCTGACGTTGATTACCCAAATGGCTATTGGCAATTTTGAGCATTTCGATGGCGCGGGCGGCTAACGGACGGCCCGACACCCCGCCATCGGGGGGATAGAGTTTTTTCGTCAGATCATTTCTTTCTATCGTCGTGTTGGTTAAAACCCAGCCCGAGATTCCGAGCGCAGTTGAAATATCGAGGCACGACCGCAGTTCGTCGTCGGTAACATCAGGACTTAATTTCAGTAAAACGGGGATATTTTGAGCGGCCGCTATGACGGGCCGAAGAAATTCTTGAAATCTTACGGGGTGAAGTAGTTCGCGAAGGCCCTTTGTATTTGGGCTACTGATATTAATAACAAATGCGTCGGCAACAGGAGCGAATTTTTCAATCAGATGGATATAATCTTCGTGAGCACGAGGCAAGGCCGTGTCGCGATTTTTGCCGATATTTACAAAAATCGGTGTCGGGTACGGACGCTTGATTTGCAAAATTCGCTGCAATATTTTTTCGCCACCGTCATTTGGAAAGCCCAGGTGATTCCAAACCGACTCGGTTTGGATATCGCGGTCAAAACATTTACCGGGATTGGCCTTTTGCGGTTTTGGTGTAACGGTTCCGATTTCTAAAAAGCCGGCGCCAAGCGACCAGAGTCCGCGCATGAGAAGAGCGTTTTTGTCGAGCCCACCAGCCACTCCTAAAGGGTTCGCGAAGTGCAAACCTCGCCAGGTAAATGATTGCCAGCTTTCAATTTTCGAAGATTTAAATGCGCCTATGAATCGCAACGTGCCATGGCCAAGCGAATGGGCCATGGCAGGCGGCAACCACAACCATGGGCGCAATTAAATTTGACCCCGAAGTTTAAGTGCGGCTTCTAGGCGGATTAATGAAACCGACATCGCCGAGGTGCGCATATCGACATGGTTTTGTTTTGAAAACTCCCAAACCTTATCGAATGAACGATACATGACGGTACGGAGTTTTTCGCGCACTTGTGTTTCATCCCAAAAGAGCCAGCTGATGTCTTGTACCCATTCGAAGTAGCTCACCACAACGCCGCCGCCATTGGCGAGAATGTCGGGTATAATAAGACATTTTTTAGCATTTAAAATTTCGTTGGCATTTGCGGTGACCGGGCCATTCGCGCCTTCGACGATGATTTTAGCTTTTACGCGATCGGCATTGTTGGAATTGATCGTGCCGTCGAGAGCACACGGGGCTAAAACCTCGGCGTCGAGAGCAAGTAAATCTTCATTCGATATAACTTTGCCGCCGTGGTATCCGCTTAAAGTCATTTTCGAATCGTAATGTTCGGCCAATTCCGGAATATTGAGACCCTCTGGATTGTAAAGCGCATTGTTGACATCACTTACAGCGACCACTCGTGCTCCAAGATGATGCGCTTCAAGAGCCGCGTGTTTACCGACTTTACCGAAACCTTGTACGGCAAGTGTTGTGCCTTTGATTTTCTTCGAGAGCTTTTCAAGCACTTTTTCAATAATGTAAACGACGCCTAATCCTGTTGCCGCGTCTCGACCTGCGGAGCCCCCGATTTCGAGTGGCTTACCCGTAACGACACCGGTTTGTGAAAAACCGCTTTCAAGGGAGTATTGATCGAGCATCCAGGCCATAGTTTGTGAACTTGTCCCCACATCAGGAGCGGGGATGTCGCGATCGGGGCCGATCCACGGCGCAATTTCAGACGTATATCGACGAGTCAATTGCTCGGCCTCACGTGCTGAAATTTGAGTGGGATCAACGCAAATGCCGCCTTTGGCTCCGCCAAGTGGCAAATTAAGAAGTGAATTTTTAAATGTCATTAGAGATGCTAGTGCCGCGACTTCACTTAGTGTGACCGACTGGTGATAACGAATTCCACCTTTAAATGGTCCGAGTACGTGATTATGTTGCACGCGATAACCTGAAAAAACTCGAAATGAACCGTCGTCCATACGAACAGGTACGCTGACAACAATGGCACGGCGAGGTGATTTGAGGCGTTCTAAAGCCGCCGGGCTGAGTTTAATTATTTGAGCGGAATGCTCCATGTTGCGGATCGTGTTTTTAAATAACGAAGATTCGGATATGCCTTCCATTTCCATAAACTAAGACTCCTTTAATCGTGAATTCAGAGTAAAGGCGCAAAAATGGAAAAATTCAATACCTGGTGGCGAAGCGTTAGACTTTAATCAGGAGCTCTGTTAAGACTGCCGGGATGAGACAATTGACGCGAGAAGAGTTGAACAATAGCAAGCGCACAGTGCGTGACAACTTGGGGCGAATCGAGGGCAAAAAGGTCCTGGTTATAGGCGACGTGGGCTTGGATGAGTACTTGATGGGCGACGTGCGGCGAATTAGCCCGGAAGCGCCTGTTCCCGTGGTTGAAATTCGAAATCGCGAATATCGTTTGGGCCTCGCGGCAAACGTTGCGCAAAACATACACTCACTTGGCGGGATCGGTCTTATGGTTGGCGTTGTCGGTAACGACACAGCCGCAAAGGATTTTGGGACAATACTTAAAAAATACGGCGTCTCGGACCAAAATTTAATTGTCGACGATGGGCGCCCAACGACCCATAAGGTCCGTCTAATGTCGGGGCAGCACCATGTTGTGCGGTTTGATTTTGAAGAAACTAAATTTTTGCCGTCGTCTCTTGAAAAATCGGTAGTTGAAAAATTTCGGTCGTTATTAGAGGGCAGTGTAGGCGTGGTATTGCAAGACTACGGCAAGGGAGTTTTAAGCGAAAATCTCTGTCAGACTTTGATTCGCGTGACCCACGAACAAAACAAAAAAGTTGTTGTAGACCCGCATCGCACGACTCCTATTCGGTACTACCGTGGCGCCGATGTCTTGAAACCGAATCGCGAAGAGGCCTATCTGCTTTCGGGCTTGAACCTCGATGATTTACGTGATCATCCCAATTCTCTAATTGACGTGGGGCAAGCGATTCAAGAGCAGACCGGGTGCTCGCACCTGATCGTAACTCAAGGCCAAAATGGCGTAACGTTATTTTCGCGAGAAAAAACGGCAGCTCATGAATCGAACGGCGCCACTTCAATTCCGACTGACGCGCGACAGGTGTTCGACGTTACCGGAGCCGGCGACACCTATTTGGCGGCGTTTAGTCTGGCTTGGTTCAGTGGATTGTCGCTTGAAACGGCGGCAATTATGGCCAATGCAGCTGCTGGTGTTGTGGTCGGCAAAATTGGCTGTGTGCCCTGTAGCCAAGAAGAGCTTCGTGAGGCGCTCGAATAATTTTTATGAATTTTTACGAACTCACCCACAAAAAACTCGAGGAATTTCTACAAGAGAACGAACTCGAACGATTCCGCGCGGACCAATTATTTCGCTGGGTGTACGGCCGCCGTGAAACGGACTTTGCAAAAATGACCAACATGTCGAAGGTGGCACGTGCGAAGCTCGCTGAGATTTTGCGCTTTGAATTACCAAAAACGGTCAAGCATCTTAAAAGTGCCGATGGGACAGAAAAATTTTTGTTTGAAGTGGGCGGCGGCGATACCGTTGAGTCGGTGCTAATTCCGGCGGATGATCGTCTGACACTTTGTGTTTCGTCTGAAGTCGGATGTAACATGGGTTGCAAATTTTGTTTTACCGGCAAACAGAAAATGAAACGTCGGCTCACGACCGCTGAAATTGTCGGGCAGTATTTAGCGGCGTCAAGTTCGGTCGCCGCGCGCGACCGGCGGATCACAAACATCGTGTTTATGGGCATGGGTGAACCACTGGACAATCCCGATGCCGTTTTTTCGAGTATCGAAGTTTTGCGTGCGCCGCTGGGTTGCAATTTGTCGAAGAAAAAAATCACAGTTTCAACTTCGGGGATCGTACCGTTGATCCCGCGCGTGACGGAATCCGGTGCGCGATTAGCTGTGAGTTTAAACGGCGTTAATGATGAAGTGCGGACTCAAGTGATGCCGATTAATAAACGATGGCCGCTCAAAGTGCTTCTCGAAAGTTGCCGGGAACATTGTCGTCAAACCGGCGACCGCGTAACGTTTGAATATGTACTGCTGAAGGGCGTGACCGATTCACTCGAAAGTGCCCGCGCATTGTATCGTCTGACTCGAGATGTGCCGTGCAAAATAAACATCATTCCGTTTAACGAGCACCCAGGCTCTGGTTTTACCCGACCGGACGAAAGTCAGGTCGTAAAGTTTCAAAACGAATTGATTCGCCTGGGAGCGCACGTTTTGCGGCGAAAAACCATGGGACGAGACATTTACGCCGCCTGCGGGCAACTGCGAACGGTTCATAACAGGGCCGAAGTCCTAAACAGTTAACAAAATCCTCTGTTTTTCCGATTGGTTAACCGGATGAAACCAAAAACCGCAAAGGATTTTGTAAGTGATTTGATCGGAGATTTACTCGCTGATGAGGACGGGTCTGCGCAAAAAGACACGGAATCGACACCTGAAGATGCGACATTGCGATTGCCTCCGGCTGAAACGCGAACGGGACCAGAAAAAATTGTGAGCCGAATTGGCGGCGGGGTCGTGCAAATCGCGGCCGAAACCGCGCTTGTCCAGTCTGAAAATTTGCGAATCGCGCAACGGCGCATTTTTGAACTCGAAAGTGAAGTCGATCGTCTGCGGCAAGAAAACGAACAACTGGCAGCGGCGGGCGAAACGTTACGTTTGCGCAGCAGCGAAACCCAAGCCGAGAACGAAGCGCTCAGCCGAAAGTTTGACGAACTCAAAGAGCAAATGAAATCAGAGAAAGAAATTTTGGAGTCCACAATTCAAGCGAAAGACCGTGAGACCAAAAATCTGAAAATGAAAATCGACGAATATGAAATGCGCCTTAGCGCAAGCATGCAAAAAGTTCGCATGCGCGAACGCGAACTTGAAAACCGTCTTGAACTTTTGAAAATGGAATCAACGGCTCTTGTCCGCGCGAAAGACGACACGATTTTAGATCTCAAAAGGCAAATCGATCAGCTCAACGTCGAACTCGAAAACTACCGGCATAAGGGGCAGGATTTAAATCGGCAAATTAACGAGAAACAAGAAACTCTAAAAAGAACGGTTAAAGCGCTGCGTTTGGCGCTGACGATGTTGGAGGGGGGGCAAGACAATATCTCTGAGCCCCTGAAAAAGGCGAAGTGACAGGAAACGGAAAAGATTTACGTGATTTTTTCGACCGCCTTGAGCTGGAATGTGTACTCCCAGAATTGTTACAATATCTGTACCATGTCGGTTCTTGTGAAAATGTGATTTGGATATTGGCTGAAGAATTTAAGAGCCTCCACGATACAATCAGTTCAAATATTTGGGAGCCAGACCAACAAATGCACCGGCATCTCCGTTTGCAGGCGATTAAACCCATTGACGAAGCCGACGTTCGACGGTTGGCCAATCTATTTGAGTGCAACCTTTCGATGTCGGCGCATATCGAAAGAGATGGCATCAGTGTTGTTGCCTGGCCGATTCTTAGCCAGGAAAATAAGACACCCATAGCCTATATTCTGATGACCGAAGTCAAAAAGGATGAAATTCAAAATTTACAAAGCCGGATCGGTAACGACTTGTCGCAGATGTCGAAACACATTGGGTTCAGCGTTCAACACTGGCGTGCACAGAGGCTCTCGTTTCTTGACGATTTGACCGGTCTTTACAATCAGAAATATTTGTCCCTGGTTCTAGAGCATGAAATTTTGCATTGCCAAAGGCTCGACAAGAAATTTTCAGTCTTGTTTATGGATGTCGACTACTTTAAATCAGTTAACGATACCCGGGGTCACTGGATTGGTTCGCGTCTTCTCGTTGAAATTGGGCGGCTTCTTAAGCAAATCTTACGAAGAAGTGACTATGCGTTCCGCTATGGTGGCGATGAATTTGTGGCAATTTTGCCGATGACGCCTTCAGAAGGGGCGAAAATGACCGCCGAACGAATTCGAAGTTGCATTGAAGCGACTGACTTCGCTATTGACGGGCAACACCTTAAATTGACGATTAGTTTGGGCATTGCGACCTACCCCGATCACGCAAAAACTCATAAAGAAATAATAAAAATGGCCGACGAAGCGATGTACTGTGGTAAAAACAAGAGCCGAAATGTGGTATTTGTCGCAAGTTAATTAGTTAAACACGATCAACAATGCGCAGTCGGCAAGTCATATGAAAAGAAAGATAAAACTCGTTGTCAGTGATCTTCATCTCGGAGCGGGCCGCATTCTCGAAGACGGACGGCTCAATCTTTTAGAGGAATTTTATTTTGATGAACGTTTCGCTGAATTTTTGCATTACTACACCACCGGCGCGTTTGCCGACCATCAAGTCGAGATTATTTTAAACGGCGACATTTTCAATTACCTGCAAACGGATTACAAAGGTCATTATTTGACGGTCATCACTGAATCTATGACGCTCGACCAAACCCAGCGCATTGTTCGGGGGCACTCCACATTTTTTAATGCTCTCAGCGATTTTGCCGCTAAAGAAGGCAATGAAATCACGTTTATTGTTGGCAATCATGATCAAGGGTTGTTGTGGCCTGCGGTTCGAAACTATTTGAACGAAGTCATCGGAAAAACGGTTCGATTCAAAAACATAGTTTATTATTTTGATGGCGTGCACGTCGAACACGGGAATATGCACGAAGCGGCCAACCGCACCGACCCGCGGAAGTTCTTTTTAAAAAAGGATTTACCGGAACCGATTTTAAATTTGCCGTTCGGCTCCTTTTTCTTCGTCGAATTTGTTTTACCGCTGAAACAAACGCACCCTCATATCGACAAGGTTCGACCGTTTCGCAACATGCTGCGCTGGGGGTTCGTATATCAGTCAACGTTTACGATAAAGGCCGCATTTACTTTAATTGGTTATTTCGGCCGAAGCTTGTTTTCTACCGATCCGCGGCGATTATGGAGGTTTCGGCGGCTTCTCAAAATATTTTTTGAAAGCGCTGTTTTTCCGGACCTGAGCGATGCAGCAAAAAAAATAATGCGGGATGATCGTGTGCATACCGTCATTTTTGGCCATACGCACGTCTATCAATATCGCCAATTTGCACCAAACAAAGAATATTTCAACACCGGAACCTGGACAGAGGTCACGTCGCTTGACGTCGCTTCGCTCGGCCGGATAACAAAATTGACATACGTCATTATTGAATATCCAGAAGACGAAACTCAGCGCCCGCGCGGGCGTTTGAAGGAGTGGCGCGGGTATCATCGAATAGAAGATGACGTGGCCGTTTAGTCGGTACAAAATAGGTTGTGGCGGGTAAAATGTTGTGGCTGATAATGAAGAACAACCTTTAGACAAGACCAGCGTAGTACAAAGTGACACCTTCAAGGTCAGAATTGCGCAGGCGGGTGAGGCGCCGCCTTGCTTGGTTTTGCTTGTTGGTCCGGCAAACGAAGTCGGCCGGCAGTGGCCGCTAGAAACAGCCGATTCAATTATTGGCCGCGTGCCGACGGCGCACATCCATATTAAAGATCAAAGCGTAAGTAAAGCTCATGCTAAGCTCCTCGTTTCTGGCGGTGAGGTTTCGCTTATTGATCTCGAATCAACGAACAAAACCATCATAAACGATCGTATTTTGACCCCACTTAAACCGTACAAACTCAAAAACAATGATCAAATTAAATGCGGCAATGTTATTTTAAAGTTTCTCGAGCGCGGGAACATTGAAACGGTTTCTGTTGCACAAACTTTCAATAAGGCGCTAATTGACCCGCTCACCGGAATTCACAATCGTGGAGCATTAAACGCAGCGGGCGTCGATATTTTTAATAAGTCGCGCGTGCTCGGGCATCCTCTTGGCGTCATAGTTTTTGACATCGATTTCTTTAAAAAGATAAACGACACCTATGGGCACCAAGCCGGTGATTATGTGCTTAAAGAGCTGACCCGCGTGGTTCGCGAAAACCTAATTCGCGGCAACGATTATTTTGCGCGTTACGGTGGTGAAGAATTTTGTCTGTTAGTTTTAGGTTCGCCTGTTAAACAGATTGACGAAATTTGTGAGCGCATTAGAAAGACAATCCAAGAGCACGTTTTTGTATTTGAAGGGGCGACTATGCCCGTCACAATATCGTTGGGTTTTTCTTTAATTCAGCCTAATGACAAAGGTTGGAGCGATATATTCGCGCGTGCGGACAAAGCCTTGTACGAATCTAAAAACAACGGCCGCAACCGTGTCTCATCGCAATAAAGGCGCCGTAAATTCGCACGCAAAGGGTGCCGAATCTTGTCCGCCGATCCTTGCGTTTTCGAAAAATTTACTCTGAACCTGGTGCGAATTTTTACTGGACCAGGTGCGGTTTTTAATCTCACAAGAGATATGAATGTAACAGTTGTGCAATAAACGATCGAGTGACGCGATTTGTGCCGAGGTCAGATTGCAACTGTTTTCGCCGTAAGTCCGCGATTGCGCATGAAATCATCTTCTGGCCCGTACTTTGCTCAATAATTAGGCATGCGTGCCTTAAAACGGCACGCTGCGCAGGGTAAGTCAGGGGATTCCCAAAAAAATAAATTCATGTTGGCCAAAAAATTTCACTGGCCGTTAACCGAGGTGCGACCAAGGTCGTGTCCAATGGGAGGATCGAGATGGAGACAGATCATAATCTCGTAGAGAAAGCTAAAACAGGAGACCACAATGCGTTTTCAGAACTTGTTCTTCGCCATCAGAAAAGTCTGTTGCGGCTCGCCTTTCGCGTGTTGGGCGATTTTGAATCCGCACAAGATGTCGTGCAAGAAAGTCTTTTTAAGGCCCATCAGAAATTGGGCTCATTTGAGGGACGGTCCGCGTTCAAGAGTTGGATTTTTCAAATCACTCTCAATACGGCTAAGAATAAATTGCGCGGCCGCAGACCCGAAATTGTCGAAATCGACAAGCTGCCAGTAACGGATGGAATTGATATCGAGGGCGACCTGATGCGAGATGACTTAAGAATGACCATGCAAACTGAAATCGCAAAATTACCGCAGAAGCAACGCGCGGCGCTCAACTTGCGGATTTTTGATGATCTCAGTTTCGCCGAGATCGCCGAAGTGATGGAGTGCCCTTATGATACCGCAAAAGCCAATTACCGGCATGCTTTGATAAAATTAAGACATCGTCTTTCCGAAACGCTACAGCGCGACGGTTGGAAGAGAAAGCACGAAACACGCATCGAAATCGACGCGTAAACTTTTTTGGAGAATTTATGACAAAACTTGAGGATTGGATAGATTATATGGAAGGCGAAGCTGCCGAGATGACTCGCGAACGGTTGAAGCTTCTATTGGCCCACTCAAAAGATGACCGGCTCATTTTTAAAAATCTGCGGCGGTTACGCCAATTGATTTTACATGCCGATCCTGCGGATGCGATTGAAACGATTCTTGAAAACGATCGTTTGATGCTCGATTTGCACGACCGAATTATGATGAATGTGAAGGTCGAGATTTCGCGCTCGGCTTTGCGTTTGGCGCGCCGGTCGAAATCAGTTTCTTCAAATCCGCGGTAGGGTTACGGCTGTTTTCAAATGTTTTACACGTTTTAATGAAACGATCGAAATTATCGCCCAGCTTTTTATAAAGTTGGGCAAAGTCGGATAGGTCGTAGTTGTAAGTCCCGAGGTAAAGTAAAACGGCGTTGTTCAGTTTCATGTGTGTGAATCCGGCGTACGTGGCTGTTTGCAACTTAGGCTTAACCATTTTAGTGAAATCGCTTTTTATCTTTTTAAATTGAGCTTGGCGTTGCCCTTTGCGTAAATGGGGATGTGATTTGTACCACTTCTTCATTCGCGCAATTTCTTTGCTTATAAATTTTGAGAAGCGAATATCGTCGGCATTTTCGCGGCGAATTTCTTGGAGGGTTTTGGAATGCGGGCCCTCTTTATATTTGTAAAACAGTTTTGTCCCAAGATCCCCGACGAAAACGGCGAGCCGCTCATTAAAGCCGGCTTGGCTTTTTATGAAAATTGTCGCGTGTGTGGACTCGTGAATGATCGTGTTGACCAAATCGTAGTCCGGTTCGTTAAGCATTGTTGACAGTATCGGATCTTCAAACCAGCCGAGCGTGCTATATGCGGTTACTCCGCCGACCATGACATCGTACCCCTCACTCTCGAATTTTTTGGCCTCGGCTTTCGCGTCTTTAGGATTAAAAAAACCCTTGTAGGGCAGGTCGCCGACTATCGGATACCAGAAAAAATGTTGTTTGAGTTGATTTTTGTATGCGACCGTGACGATCCAAGAGACGTACGGTCGGTGAAGATCAACAAAAGTAGTATAGTCTTTAGTTGCGTGCAAATGAAGATGGCTAACGGCAAAGCGGCGGGCTTCGAGTGCCAGCTCGAGTTTGTGGCGTTCTTTTGGGGGCAAGTTTTTCTCAGCCAAAACCTTCTTGATGGGGACACGGTCATTTAAAATTTTGAGTTGGTTATATCCGGATTTAACCAAATAGACGAGCAGACATCCGCTCAAAAAAAACGGCATCATCGAAAGTATTAAAAAAGTCAGAACGATCCGGACGCGCACGCCCATTCGCATTTGACCTTCTTGCCCGCTTAGAAGAACCATGAAACGCCCACGCGAAACGCGTCATCCCAGATACCCGACTGGCCGTTGACGCCGCTTTCCCAGCGGTCGTAGGTCGCCTTGATGGCGAATGTTTGCGTCAGGTGAATGTTGACCCCTCCGCCATAGCTTGGAACGATGGCATTTACGGTATCGCCGTATTGATAAACTGAACCATCGTAAAATTCCTCATACATTTTTTTAAAGAGATGTAAGCCGCCGCCGCGAATGAAGGGCTGAATAAAAGATGTTGTAGGGGTCAAACTTAGTTCCAAATCAAGACCGATCATTTCGGCTATTTGATAATAAATGGTGGCGCCAGGGTCACCCGCAGCCTCAAGACTTTGCTCGCCATAACCGTATGTATAGCTCGCTTCGATGGCCGACTGTCTAAGAAAATACCAGGCAATCGCACCGGTAATTTCTTGATCTTTAGTGTAATTATTTTGGTCGATGAGCGAGGTGTGCGTGCCGTAGGTGGCACTTAATTCCATCACTCCTGCGTTTGCTGATGGCATTGCAATAAGTGAAACAAATGCGACAGCAGTCAGGGTCGTTAGTATATACCGCATTCCGATATGGTATCAGTGTCCACCATTATTGAGAACCGTCGCTCGCTAAAAATCGAGGTCGAAAGTAGACGTGAAAGCTGTAGAGCAAATGGATGTAGCCGTCGCGGCTGACCAGTCCACTTGGCGGATTTGTAAATGGGGCAGCTCGACGAAAGGCGCTAACGGCCGCATCGTCTATAACACGGTTATCGGCGTGATGGAAAATGATGGCTTTGACAAATTTACCCTGGGGAGTGAGTAAGATTTCAACTTGAGTCACTTGGTCTTTATTTGCCCACTCTTTTAATATGTAATTAGGCGTACGGTAGAGAATATTTTGAATATTTTCGACCCAGCGATTGCCGATTTGTTCGTTGATACGGGAATAAAATGTGTAGAAAATAAATTGATTCGTGTTGAGCGCGGTAAAGCCGCCGGCACGCACTTCGGGGATGTCATCTAAAATTGTAGATTCACCTAAGAGTTGATTGGAATGTAAGCCGTTTGAATTATTCGAATGTGAATTGTTAAAATCGCTGTCTGGAATTGTACCCATCGGAGCAGTGATGGATGGGCTGGGGCCTCCTGAATCAAACGAATTTGAATTTTGCTCGCGAGACGCGCTTCGATTTACGGTTTTTACACCGCTCCGCCTGGCGACTTCTTGGTGAAGGACACGGCGAGTGAGTTGCGATAACAGATTCACCCTTTTTTTGAGTTCGTTGACCAGCTCTTTAGTTGGTGGCGAAACGTTCGAAACTATTTGTTGCGAGCGTTTATTATCGGTCTCATTCTGATACACCACTTGAATGGGTTGAAGCGCCGGTGCGGGCTTCGGGGCCGGGCTTAAAAGAATTATTAAAATAAGACACAAGTGCGCCAAAATGCTGATAATGAGCGGCTCGCGCAAATTGTAGTCCATTAACTCCTCGACAAAGGGCCAAGTTTAGCAGCGGAAGTGGCTAAAGTTGAGACATTTTTCGGCCGATAAGAGGTCTGTATCGAGGGGTTGGGGCATGTTTAAAAACAATGTGATCGATTTAAGCCAGAGGCGCATTTCTAAAAGTGTAAAACACGATCGTAGATCTTCTGCGGTTGACGCTCGAATTGTCGATATGACATCGCGGCGCGAGGCGATTTTAAAAGATGAGCGCCGCCAAGTTCGGCGTACTATTTTGACCGGATTTATAGGAGCCTTTGTAGTTCTGCCACAAGAGCCCGGCTCTAAAGCTAAA
>JAJYHS010000083.1 GCA_021784635.1 bacterium | reverse complement strand
GTGGTGCCCAATTCACCTTGCAAGTTGAACAGCAGAAGGATTGGCTCGAGGAATGGAAGAAAGGATATGAAGCCTTTCCACTCAACGACGAGCAAACAATTTGGGTTGTCCCGAGTTGGCGGCCGATACCCGCACAGGCCGAGCGTGTTATTCGTATCGACCCAGGCATGGCTTTTGGTACGGGCACACACGAAACGACAAAGCTTGCCGCACGATTTTTAATTCAAGAGCAAAAGCGGTTCGCGCACTGTAAGTCTGGTCTTGATATCGGTACGGGAACTGGCATTTTAGCAATGCTCATGGCGCAACTAGGTTTAGCTCACGTCGTAGGAGTTGATATTGACTCCGTCGCGAGGCAAGTCGCACGTGAGAATGCTCGGCTGAACGGACTGGCCGACGTGACAATTGCCGAAGAACAAATCGGCGAATTGTCCGGCAAGTTTGATGTGGTGGTCGCTAATATTGTGGACGGTGTTTTGCTAAAGATTCAGCGAGAAATCGTTGATCATGTTTGTCCGTCGGGGCATTTGTTTTTAACCGGAATACTGCAAGAACGAGCCGGTCACTTTTTGCAAAATTTCGACTCTCGCGGATTTATATTTATAAAACAATGTCAAATGGGTGAGTGGGTAGGAGTTTATTTAGTACGAGATACCGAATAATGCGTGAGGCGCGCCAAATGAATTTGCGGAGAATATGGATCGAGCCGGGCGAAGTTCCAAGCCCATTAAGCGTGGGTGACGTTTTTGAACTTCCCGCGTCGTCGTTTCATCATGCGATTGAGGTTTCACGATTTGAAACCGGCGAAACATTTGAGGGAGTAACAGGGCAGCCACAGGCGATGGCTTTGCGGATAACTGAAATTAAAAAGAAATCGGCGCGGGTAGAAGTTTTATCTTTGCGCCGTCTACCGACGCTAGGGCGGCCGCGGGTGCAACTCGCATTTGCCATAAGCAAATGGGAGACTACAGAGAGCGTAATCGAAAAGTCCGTAGAGCTCGGCGTTTCGGTTTTTCAGCCGCTTTTTACTGAAAACAGTTTTGCAAAAAAACCGGAAGACATTCGTGACGCTCGAATTGAAAGGTGGCAGCGGATAGTCAGGTCGGCGACAACGCAAACCGCTCGCGGCGATTTGATGGAGCTTCTTGCCCCTAAATCACTAGACGAGTTTCTCAATGGCATGCACCGAAATGAAATGTCCGCGTGTCTATTTGCTTATGAGGGGCCATGCGTTCAAGATATTCGTAGCGCGCTTCAAGACATCAAAAAATCAGACCCCGAGCGGATATGGGCCATTGTTGGTTCGGAGGGTGGATTTAGTTCAACCGAAGTTGAGAAAATACGCTCCATGAATGTCATACCGTCTACAATGGGGCCGCAAATCTTACGTGCCGAAACGGCTTGCCTGGCAATAGTGAGCGTCATAAAGTATGAAATGGGATTAATGGTTATGGGTTCGACCAAAACTTGACGATCGTTAATGCGTGAAAGCTTTGTTTGGTGGCGCGGAGGTAAGGATGGATCCAATTGATGAATTTGAAATGAAACCGCTAACAGCCGGTTTGGGATTTCATAAAAAATCAGTGAGTCTGAAAGAGCACATTTCTAAATCGAGTCTAGTGGAGCATTCGGTTCGTAAAGCGCTACCGTCAGCACCACCGAGTGAATTGACTGATGCCGTTCGGGCGCGATCGTCACGGGAATTGATCGATGAACTTCACGACGCTCTAAAAAGTAAACCGAAGCCGGTTTCGTTATCCGCGATTTTGCCTCGTGAAATAGGTGAAGTAAACCCCACTCGTCCGATTGTGCCGGATCCTAAACCGCGGCCCGCCGACCCTCTTGCGCGCGTGAAATTTCAGATTCCCAATCAAGCGATTAATGAATCGACTGGTACGCGGCGTGGTGCTCATGACAATATGGTAAGACCTCTTTCGCCGGTGGCCGTAAGTTTACCGGCTTTGTTTTTGGATGCTCTAGTCGTACTGGCGTTGTCTTTGATTTTTCTCGTATGTTTAGTTGCCGTGACGGGGATTAAATTGCCAGAGGTCATTCAAAGTACCCAAGGTGAATTTACGACTCAGCTCAGTCTCGTCGTTTTGTATCTTGCGGTTTTTGAAATGTACGCAATTGTTTCGCGAAGCTTTTTTAGTTCGACAATCGGGGAGTGGACATTTGACCTTCAACTTGGCGATGAAAATCAAGTCCAACGGGCCCATTATCCGGCTCTTGTGCTCTGGCGATCGATTATGAATTTGTTGACGGGGCTAATTTTGTTGCCTCTTTTGTCGCTCATTTTAAATCGCGATTTGGCCGCGCGGCTGAGCGGGCTTCAGTTGTACAAGAAAAATTGACGAGAGCGCGCCCTTACAAAAACGAAATGGCTTTTCGACGTGGATCGCTTCTATTTTGATTTGACGAAATTTTTAGAAAGACTCGAATCTGAAAGAAAGAATCGCCGAGTTGTTTTTACAAACGGATGTTTTGACCTGTTGCATGTCGGTCATGTCCGCTACCTGCAAGAAGCACGAAGCTTAGGTGACTATTTGGTTGTAGGTCTAAACTCCGATGCGAGCGTTAGACGTCTTAAGGGTCCGAACCGGCCTCTTC
>JAJYHS010000030.1 GCA_021784635.1 bacterium | reverse complement strand
CGATCTGTCGACGTCGATGACGTCCGTCACCATTGATTCGACACTAAAAATTTGTCGGCGAATTTCATCCCACAAAGCAATAGTTGAATCATTAACCACGGTTCTTGAATGGTAAAACAAATCCCCGTCGCCCAACACGTTTACTAAAATAATCACGTTGTAACCTTGCGCGCGCAAATCCATCACTATGTCGGGCAGACTTAGTGGCGCGGCCATCAAGCTCCCTCGTGGATTAAATATTGGCGGGAGGGCCAAACAGTTTTGCACCACCTCGGGGAGGTTCCCGTGTGTTTGAATCTGCACAGTGCCTAAAATGAGATTCAGGGTCGGGCACATAAACGGAAGGCTTGTTTTCGAAACATCTTCATTAGCCAAATTTTGGCGCAAAAAATGCGCAATCACGCCGACTGATTTGGTTTCACGCCTTCTTGTAAAAAAACTAACGGCTCCGAGATGAAGTGCGCTTAATTTGTAGAGCTTCCATTCCGCTTCGTTAATTTGCCCATGTTGTGCATAGAGCGCTCCGACTAAAGCCCCCCATTCAACCCCAGCAACAGCTTGTATCGGGATTTTTGCTTTTATAAGCTCCTTAAGTACGCCGACTTCAGCTATGGATTTATAGCCGCCCGGACCTAGTATCACCGCGACTTTTTTATTAGATTGGGCAATGTTCGATGGAGTGCCAAACTGGTTCGACGTTGCGTTTGCTGCTTTACCTGAAGGTGCGTTGACATTTTCGCCCGTCATCCGGCGCGTAAGGCTTGTACAACCATTAAGTAATATACTGAGACCAAAAATCGCGCCCACGACAAAACGACTCAGATTTTTATAAACCGCCCTTGGGTTTTTGTGCATAAAGAAAATACTCCTGGTTCCCATCCTTGCCTTTTACCCGCGACTTAAAAACATCACAAACCAAAAATCGCGCCTTTTCGGCTTCAGACTTAAGGCGAGTCAGCGCCTCCTCGATTGCGGCAGAGGATTTAACGATACCCCGCTTATTGAGATGCTTTTGCCCTACCTCGAATTGCGGCTTGATTAGCCCAAGGAGTTTACCTCCGGGCATTATGAAATCAAAAACTTCAGGCAAAACCGCGCTGAGAGAAATAAATGAGACATCGATAACCACCAAATCGAACAGTTGGTTAACTTTAAGCTCCTCACGTAAGTGGCGCGCATTGATGCGGCAAATAAACTCCACTCTGTTATCTCTGCGAAGTTTTTCGGCAAGCTCGCCGTTGCGTGAAACGTCAATTGCCGTCACATGCTCTGCCCCATGTTGAAGAAGGCAGTCGGTAAATCCACCAGTTGAAACTCCGACGTCAAGCACTCTAAAACCGTTGACGTTAAGTCTTAGGCCTTGCAGCGCTCCCTCGAGCTTGAGACCTCCGCGAGAAACATATTTCAAAATGTCTGAAGCTTCAGATATTCGAATTTCGTACTCTTCAACCGTAATCGACATACCCGGTTTTTCAGCGCGCCTCCACAACCCGTTCTTTGTTCGAAATTCGACCTCACCGGCGGAGATCAATTCTTGGGCTTTGGTTTTTGACGGAGCAAAACCAAGCTCAAAAAGAGCTTGGTCGATTCGCATTTTCATAGGGTAGAAATGTTACTTCGTGACGGCCGTAGGTAAAGACAAATATAGCGTCAAAGCTTGAATATCAGAGTCGGTAAGCGACGCGGCCATTGTGTTCATAATTGTGTTTTTGCGAGACTTGTCTCTAAAACTTTTAAGTTGTGCAGCCAAGTACCCCTGTTTTTGCGCCAAAAGGTGCGGCACAACGAGACCCGGAAGCGGCGACTGGCCAGGCGGCACGTGACAGGTCATGCACTCGGCGGCTTTGGTTTGGCCGGCTTGCCAGGTTGCCACTTCAGTCGGCGGCAAAACGGTCGGCTTCGTATTCTGTTCAACTGTTTTAGTAAACACGGGGAGCGATGAAAAATACTTTGCCACTGTTTTGATATCTTCACTCGACAGCGCTTGGGCTTCGGCGTTCATTATTCCATTTGGATCATTGCGCTTACCCGATTTAAAATCATTCAGTTGATTTTCAATATATTGTTCGGGTTCGCCAGCTAGCCGCGGAATATAATCGGGCGAGGATTCGGCCAAACCATCGCTGTCATGGCAAGCAAAACAGGCGTGCACAACGGTTGGACCAGGTTGCGGTGATGGCGTGGGTGACGGTGTCGGTGAAGGCGTTGGTCCAGAACCCCCGCCGCCCGGTGTAGGTTGACTCTCTTCCGGCGCACCGCTTTTTATCCACTGCCCAATGAGATTGCGTTCGGCATCGGTTATCGCAGCGGCTTCAGGGCTGCCCTGAAGCGGCATAAAATGCGTGGCAACGACGTATTGATAAATTTTGTCTTTAAATGCATACGCAGTCTTATAGTCTTGCCAATTCGGTTGGGTTGATGGTCCACCGGGGTAATGACAGCGGCCACAACGATTAACAAATATACTTTTAATTTGGCCATCGTAGGCTAACCCCCCCCCACCGCTTTCTTGTTGGTTTGGAGCAATTTCAAGGTGTTTGCCATTATTCGGCGAGCAAGAAGACACAATGACCATTAAAATAGCCAAAAACGACCCAAAAATAGTTAATTTAACCATATTATGGTT
>JAJYHS010000107.1 GCA_021784635.1 bacterium | reverse complement strand
TAACTTCATCAAACGGGTGGGTGTAAGTGCTTCGTGTTCTCAATATGTTCAAAAATTTTGGTAGTCCAGCGAGAAATGCGACTCCAGAAGACCGTCAACGTGAAAGTGGCGTGAATGCGCTTAACGGCGTTTCACTCGAAATAAAAACGGGCGAGTTTTTTTCGCTTCTTGGCCCAAGCGGTTGCGGTAAAACAACACTCCTCAGAATTATTGCCGGGTTTGAAACCGCCACAAGTGGCGAGTTGTTTTGGAACGAACACAGAATCGATAATCTACGGCCGCAAGACCGGCCTTTTAATATGGTCTTTCAACGATACGCGCTTTTTCCGCACTTGACGGTTTTTGAAAATGTGGCGTTCGGCCTGCGCGTGAAGCATGTGGACGATTTCACATTACGAAAGCGCGTAGAAAATGCTCTAAGCCTTGTTGGATTGTGGAATTATCGTGATCGCCTGCCCGACACGCTTTCTGGCGGGCAAGCACAGCGGATTGCAGTGGCGCGGGCCATCGTCAATGAACCGAAGATTTTACTGCTCGATGAACCGCTTTCGGCACTTGATCAAAAGATGCGCGAATACATGCAAACGGAACTTCGCGAGCTTCAGCGACGCCTAGGGATCACATTCATTTTTGTTACGCACGATCAGCAAGAAGCGTTTGCTTTATCGGATCGCATCGGAGTGATGAACAACGGCAATCTTGAGCAGGTTGCGACTCCTGAAGAACTGTACGAGCGCCCGAGCACGCATTTTGTAGCCCAGTTTGTGGGGAGCATGGGTTCGATTCGTGGTTCAGCCGTCGACCAGCATTCGCTTCAAATGCCAAATGGTCAGCTTATTCGCGGAAACATAAAAAATATGGGGATTGTGCAGCCAGGAGTTCAAGCAGAGGCTTTTGTACGGCCTGAAAAGGTGCAGTTGGGTTCGTCTCCGGAACACAATGCTCTTCGTGCGACCGTTTTAAATATGGCATTTAAAGGACTGCATTATGAGTTGCATCTAGGTATTGGCCCCGAACAACGGTTGCGCGCGTTTGTCCCGCCAGAAAAAATGAATTCTGAAGTTCACGTCGGGGCATCGGTAACAGCCCACTTTTCGCCCGCCGACACTTTTATTTTTAGCTGCCCCTCGATGGGGTCAGCGGTCGCTTGGGGCCCGCCGACTTGAAGCCGAAAGCCGAGTTGTCAATTTTAGGTTATCCAATGTTTATGTGGCTCGGTTTTTTCGTTGCGGCACCGCTCGTGCTCGTGCTGATTCTAAGTTTTTTGTCGCGCGGTAATTACGGCAGTATCGAATGGCGTTTTACACTCGAAAATTATCGCCGGATGTTTCAACCCATTTATCTCAACATATTTTTACGTTCCCTTGAACTATCGACGATCACCGCCGTTTTATGTCTATTCATCGGCTACCCAATGGCCTGGGCAATGGCTTCAGCAGCGCCCAAAGCAAGAGCGGTTTACATGTTGGTACTGGCCGTACCTTTTATTACGAACCTTATCATTCGTGTGTACGCGATTAAGATCTTTTTTGGTATGGACGGGCCTTTACAATGGGCTCTAAATTTGCTCCACGTGCCGTTCGACCCCTACGCGCTCACGCAAAACACGTCGCTCGTTTTTTATGGAATGGTGACAAGCTATTTGCCGTTTATGGTCTTTCCGCTTTATGCGGCGTTAGAAAAGTTTGATTTTGCACTCGTCGAAGCCGCGCAAGATTTAGGAGCTTCTAATTTAAAAATACTTTTTCGCGTAATTATTCCGAATACGCGGGTTGCGGCGCTCAATAGTTTCACGCTCGTCTTCATCCCCTGCCTCGGTGAATTTGTAATACCGGATCTTCTCGGTGGCGGGAATTCGATGCTCGCGGGCAATTTAATCACTGAACAATTTTTGAATGTTCGAGATTGGCCGTTTGGGGCTGCCCTGTCGGTGGCATTAATTGTCATGCTACTCGGTGTGCCCCTGCTTTTACGGCGAATTTTTCTGGGCTCATTTCGCGGAGTGAATGCATGAACTCAAGCCGGCCGAAAGCTCCTGTATGGGCGTTTGGCATTTTATTCGGCGTACTGTTCATCCTCTACCTACCCATCGCCGTTATGATCGTAAGCTCTTTTTTGGTGCGTACCGGTCACTGGATGTTGTCGCTCACCTGGTATCGCGCCGTTTGGCGGGACAAGAGCCTCATTGCGGCACTGTTTCGCAGTCTTGAGGTGGGTCTCGCCGCGAGCTCCATTTCAACGATCATCGGCGGTTTTGCGGCGATTGCACTGATCAAATCGAAATTTCGTTTTGGTCAGACTGTAAATGCCCTTTCGTATTTATCTCTTGTTGTACCGGAACTCGTTTTCGGGTTGTCCTTACTTTCTTGGTTTTTCGTCTTGCACATAACACTATCGCTATTCACTGTGATTCTTGCTCATGTCACGTTTTGCCTGTGCTTTGTACTTATGACTGTTAACGGCCGTTTGGTGGCGTTAGATGCGACGATCGAGGATGCTGCGCGTGACCTCGGTGCCGGCGAATGGAGAATTCTCGCCAAGGTCACTTTGCCGCTGATATTGACTTCACTTTTGTCCGGTTTCTTGCTCGCCTTTTTGCTTTCGTTCGACGACTTTCTTATCACGTTTTTTACTTGCGGCGTGGGGAG
>JAJYHS010000250.1 GCA_021784635.1 bacterium | reverse complement strand
AGTCCACGAGCTGCGCAATCAGATTTTTTACCGGTTACAAGAATTTACCGCCGGAGTCGAGCCGCCACGCGACCAAACTGTTATCGTCGCGGAAGTGAAAGATAAGGTAATAAAACTAGCCAAAAAATAATCTACCGAATTGGGCGCTGATTCGTTACACTATTGATCTAAATCAAATAGGTGAGTGTCAGTCAACGAACCAAAATACGAGGAGGTATTTAACATGTCCGCTCCAGTCGAAATCTATGAAGGCGCGATAGATAAAGGTCTCGAAGGAGTTGTGGCATGCACGACCGGCATATCTTCGATCGTCGATGCGACGTTGTGCTTTCGCGGTTATACAATTGAAGATATTGCCGCCAAATCCACCTTTGAAGAAGTTATTTACTTGCTATGGAACGACAAACTCCCCAACAAAGACGAACTTAAGCAGTTTCGAAAAGAGTTGCTCGCGGAGATGACGCTGGCACCTGATCTGGTCAAACACTTGCAGGGGCTCCCAACTCAAAATGTTCATCCGATGGCATGGCTAAGAACCGCAGTTTCAAGTCTTGCGCTATGGGATCAAGATTCACAAAAACTCGATGTTGAAAATCAGCGCCGTATCGGCAAACGCCTTGTCGCGAAAATGGGGCCTCTTGTTGCATTATTTGAACGGACGCGAAAGGGCCAACCTTTTGTGCCGGCCAATCCTGAAAAATCGATCGCCTGGAATTTCTTGCACATGTTATTCGGCAAAGAACCGGATGCGGACATCGTGCACATTTTTGACGTCTGTTTAATTTTACATGCCGATCATGAACTTAATTGTTCGGCATTTTCAGCCCGTGTGACCGCGTCGTCTTTAAGCGATATTTATTCTGACATCACAAGCGCCATTGGCACGCTAAAAGGGCCGCTACACGGCGGCGCTAACGAGCAGGTTATGCTCATGTTGAAAAAAATCGGTTCTGTAGATGCGGCTAAAAAATGGATCGAAAATGCGCTAGCGAACAAAGAAAAGGTAATGGGATTTGGTCACCGTGTTTACAAAAACGGAGATCCTCGCGCCAAGATACTTCGCAAAATGAGCGAAGAAATCACAAAGAAAATTGGCGAACCGCATTGGTATCAGATGTCCGCTATGATTGATGACACTGTTCAAAGGGAAAAAGGACTTCTGCCCAATGTCGATTTTTATTCCGCGACCGTGTATTACAGCATGGGCATACCTACTGATTTGTTCACGCCTATATTTGCGGTTTCGCGTGTGAGCGGTTGGCTTGCGCACGTATTTGAACAGTACGGCAATAACCGGATTTATCGTCCGCGTGGCAAGTGGGTTGGCAAGCAGGGTTTGAAGTATCCTTAATGCCCGAGTCGAGAACAGATTGCATTAATGTTTGATAAAATTTGCAACCCTGGCGAATCAGTTTGCGTTTTTAGCGCTCATCGCGAATAATTCTGCGATCCCTAATCGCGGAGGGCGAAAATGAGAAAATTGTTTGTTTTGATTGCCGTCTTGGGAATAAGCGCTTCGTCGTTTGCATCAACAATCTACAGCTGTGGCGCACCAGTTTTTAAAGGTGCTACCGCTGGCCTGCTCGCGCCGGTCTATTCGGTCGAGCTGACTGGTCATACGGTTTTATTGAATGAAATCGTCGGCGTAGGAACAAAGGCGCCATATGGGCGCACGTTGCTTATGGCCCCAATTGAATCATTCGGAGCTGAGTGCCCACAATATCAAGCGGGTTCATATATAGCGCGTTTTTGCTTGGTTTCGAGCGGCCGCAAAGGTACGCAAAGGCAGACGCAGTACAATGTGCAGCTATTGACCACTGACGGCGCAAGCGCACAGTGCGGTAACTGAATTTTTTCGTCGAAATTATTGTCGTCTTATTTTGAGACGGCGTATCTGCGAAAACATTGCGTCTCATCTCGAAATTTTGCCGCCCAAATGTCAAACATTAGACATTTTCCGCGTCTTTTAAGCGCTTCACGACCTTTTGCCGAAAGGTTTTATAAAAGCGGAGGCAAAAGGACATGCAAAAAATCTTAGTTTTCGGCAGTCGTCAGGACGGTGCGCCGGAAGTTCGACAAATGATTGAACGCGAATTGCCGTATCAAATTTTTGAAGCAAGTAATGAAGATGATTTAAAAGCTCAGATTGAGCAACTTGTTTTCAGTGCGGTGGTTGTTGTCAAATCGAATTTAGAGAATGACGACCTGTTTTTGATCGATCGTCTTCGCAATGCCCATTACTCCTTTTCAATCGTAGTTATTACCGATACTTCGAGTAGCGAAACGGTTCAGAAGGTCAAATATATGTCAGACGTGCACACGCTTGTGCGCCCTGTTACCAATCGGAATGTCGTGGGGCTTGTGCGCAAGCTGCTCGTCGCAAAACGTGTACCGAAACAAGTTTTTCGGCGTTTCAACACGAACCAAATTGCGCAAATCGAATCTTTAGACGACGGTGATAATCTTCTGACGAGTATGTACAACCTTTCAAAAGGCGGCGCCTATTGTGAGTTTGAATCAAACAGTCTTTTAGCCGTTGGCGATGTCGTTCGCCTCAAAATTTTCTTAAGCGACACAAACAGCGAATATACCTTTAACGCCAAAGTCATTTGGACAACCGCAACGGGCCGATTTTCTGGTCGATTTGGTTGTGGATTTCGCTTTATTGCGGCCAAGGATATTCATCGCTCG
>JAJYHS010000028.1 GCA_021784635.1 bacterium | reverse complement strand
ATTCTGTATTTTAGCTCCTCTATGCGTAAGCCATTGCGGCAATTTTTTGCACCTCCTCGGAGAAAAATTTTATCCGTAGCAGTTGGCCCCGTGATGCCGGGAATTAATGCAAAAGTGTTAAAGGTAAAAACGCCAAATGGAATATATCTTGAGATTTACGGCCCTGTTGCGAAGGGCGTAGCGCCATTGATTCAAAAGATTAAACTGCCTGATGACCAGGACGCCTTATTTCAATTTCAAGGTCGCGCAACTGATCTGGCTCTGGAGGACCTCAATAATGACGGAATGTTCGATATCATCGCGCCAACGTATGACCGCTCACTCATGCCCCACCTCAATATTTATCAATATGATAAAAACACCAAGGTTTTCACGCCTTACGAGAGACAATAAAATTTGACATGATGCGGCGCGCGTGCTAAAAGCTGCTCTCTAGGAGTCCCTTCAAGTGCGACTAAGAATTTGCGTTTTATTGTTAGCGTTTTTGGGTGTTACAGGAATGATCAGCTGTACTCAAAGTTATATTCCTGGGACCTATAACAGCTATTGCCCCGCCACAAACCCACAACCCGGAAAACTGCAAACTGCGGGGATTAAATTATTGCCTAAACAATCCATCGAGCTTCGCGCCGGAACCCATTTTACTCCGCAACCAGCTACTTACGTGTTTCAGTCGGCTACCGTTTATTACAATGATAAATATAATGACTTTCATCTCTATTTTAATATTCAAAAAAATGCTGCTGGCAAATATACCGCGACTCTCAACTGCGACAGCGGTGGCGGGCTTTCGCCAAACCAGAAATCATTTACTTCGATTCCAATTTCATTTGTTTCAAGCATAAATTATTCAAAGGGTGGCGGCCTGCTTATTAAACGTCACCAATTGACCTTTACGTTCGGCAAACCGAAAAATCCTTCCGATTACTATTTACGTGACATCAATGTAACTCCGCCCGGCCCCGCCCCTTTGACTTCGAGTGACCCAACAAACACATATGTTGGCTTTGCCAATGTTGTTCAAGAGTTTGCCCAAGTCGCCCCCGCTTCAAGCGGGAGTTTTATCCTTTGGTCCGAAGCACAGGCGCCAGCACGCGGTCAGGGGCCAAATGGAACCGGTTTAGATATTCGCGTTCTAGTCAATTTAGTGCGCCGGTGATTTGCCGCCATTATTGCGTTCGCGCATTAGTTTTTTAGATAACTCGCGCCAAGATTTACCCGCTCGCGCCGCCGGATTGAGTTGGTACATGCGAACGTATCGCTCTTGCTCCCTATATGTTTTTGAAAACACGTGAGTTCCATTGTTGCGGCTCACAAAATATAAATATTGCGTTCTTGCCGGATTGACCGCAGCCCAAAGTGCCGCCTTGCCCGGATTGGCAATTGGGCCGGGCGGTAAAGCGGGAATTCGATAGGTGTTGTACGCCGTCTTTTCAGCGATATCCGCTCTTGTTATGTCGAATGGTTGCCTTCCGGTTTTTAACCATAACCCATAAATAATCGTCGGATCTGATTGTAGGCGCATCCCAATTTTTAGTCGATTATGAAATACAGATGAAATGATTGTCCGCTCTTTAGGGTCTCCGGTTTCTTTTTCAATCATGCTGGCAAGAATCACTTGATCGCGCTCACTCATTCTTGTGCTTTCATGCTGATCAATTTGCCTGATCGTTTGTTCAAAATGTGAATACATTTCGCGCACCAGAACCGATATCGGCGTATATTTTGTTATTAAATAAGTGTCAGGAAATAAGTAGCCTTCCATCGAGGGCCAGTTATGCCCTGTGATCCTGCGCACATTGGCGCGATTGGTTACAAATTGGAGAAATTCATCTCCACGTCGTGGCCATAGTTTGTTCAGTGCCTCTCGAATTTCAAAAATATTGTCACCCTCGGGCACGACAAGCGAATAGCGAATACTTTCGCCGGAAGTTATGACGTCAAGAACTTGGCGCGGGGTCATGTCCTTATACAGCTGGTATTGCCCAACTTTTATGCGCTTTGCATCTCCAGTAAATTTCGCATACCATGTAAACTCTTTGGCGTTTTCAACAAGACCATCCTTGTTTAGTGAACTTGCCACGGCCGCCAACGGCTGACCCGGTAAGACTTCAAAAACAACTTGCGAATGGGCGTTTGAGCAGGGTTGTGACGCGAATTCATGTATTAACCAAAATAGTCCTATCACAACCAGTAGCGCGACAATTAGTATGGCAACGACTTTTTTCACCGCACGCCCTACCCATTATTAAATTCAAACGGTAACCCCGGGGCAACTTTTTCAGGATTGAACGCGGTTGGGTCTTCGAGACTGCCCACCGGAATCGCACAATACTCAATCGCAAAATGTCCCGACGGTCGATCATTGCCAGATTTGCCCATGCCGCCAAAGGGCAAACGCGAACTTGATCCATTAGTTGTACGGTTGAAGTTAAGAAGTCCGACCTTAGCATCGATCAAGGCCCTTTCGTAGAGAGCGCGATCCTTTGAAAATAGCGCCATCACGAGCCCATAACCGGAGGAATTGACTATATCGAGTGCTTCATCGAATTCATCAACAGTATAGACGGCAACGTTAGGTCCGAAAATTTCGTTTTTTTGATAAACCGATTCGCGGTTAAACTGTTCTACCAAATGAACCGACGGTGTCACGTAATAGCCGTCATAGCCAACATCTAGAGCTTTGCCTCGCATAAGGCTTTCTG
>JAJYHS010000169.1 GCA_021784635.1 bacterium | reverse complement strand
TTTGCTGCACCAAAACCGCGCTCAAAAGCAAAACAAAACTACTCACTAATACACCCAAAGTTGTTAATTGGGTGATTGGTTGAAATTGAAGCGAGCGAAAAAATTGCTTCATTCGCTCCTCACGATGACGCCGTTTTGAATTTCAACCGTTCGGCGCGCACGATTTTTAATTAATTCAAAATCATGAGTCGCAACAAAAACGGTTGTCCCCTGGGCATTGATTTTTTCAAATATTGCGATTATTTCGCGGCTAAGCTCGGGGTCCAAATTCCCCGTCGGCTCGTCCGCCAATAAAACATCCGGGTGATGAATGAGCGCGCGGGCAATGGCGACCCGTTGTTGTTCGCCGCCCGACAACTGGCTTGGGAACTCACTTTTCTTATGTAATAAATCAACTTGGTCGAGCACTTCTTCAGTGCGTTCTTTGATGTAGCGTTGCCGTTCACTGCGAATTTCAAGCGGCAGTGATACGTTTTCATAAACCGTTCGGCGCTTAAGAAGGCGAAAATCTTGATAAACTACGCCGAGATGCCGGCGAAAAAGCTGAACCTCTCGTTTGGTGATTTTTGAAAGCTCATAACCGGAGACGCGTACATTGCCTGAAGTCGCTCGGTCGTATGCCGAGAGCAGCCGAAAAAGAGTCGTCTTGCCGGCACC
The DNA here is from genome assembly GCA_021784635.1 of bacterium. Lineage (GTDB taxonomy): Bacteria > Bdellovibrionota > Bdellovibrionia > Bdellovibrionales > UBA1609 > RBG-16-40-8. The sequence continues at coordinate 2,067 of JAJYHS010000169.1, read as the reverse complement.
GCTCGGGCCCGTTAGATAAACAAACTCCCCTTTTTCAATTCTTAAATTGACATCTTTTAACGCGTGAATGGGCGCGCTTGTACCCGGGTAAACCTTGTACGCATGAGCAAATTCGATCATTCATTTATATTAAAGCAGTTCACCCGCAATCAGCAGGTCCAGAATCGATTGATGTTGCGTTTCAAGCGCCACGCAAATGGATTTTACGTCAGATTGCGTTCCGCGCGGTAAAACTTTTGTATAGGGAATTTTTATCGTTCGCAACACCGCACCTAGAAAGAAAACTTGGCTGACAAAAAAGGGATTATCGACACCCCAATCTTCTGTTTGCACGTGATAAGTTGCGCCCTTGTACAGAATGTCGGAGTTAAACCCTTTTTGCATCGTGCCTCTCATGAATCAAATTCGTTGAATTTAAGGGTTAAACCGGCTCAACCGTGATTTCGTCATTTTTAAGTTCATTTCGCAAAATGCCCTGAATGGCATCGAGGGTTCCCATCATTGCACTCGGGCAACCTCCACATGCTCCTTGGTAGAAAATCTTAAGACGATTATCTTTAAATTCAACAATTTGGAGATCTCCACCGTCGGATTGCAGCCCCGGGCGAATTGTTCGGTCGAGAATTTCTTCGATTTGCCTAATTTCGGGCGAAAGTCCAGATCGATCTACTTTGGGCCGGTCAGGAGTCTCATCGTTTACAGTAAAATCCGGATCGTGCACCGTAAGGCGCGTTTTTATTACCGACATAACACTATTCTTTACGATACTCACCGGCAGCTCATCCGTGTGGGTCACTGTAAGCGTGTTTTGAAAAAAGTAAACTTGAACGACTCCGGGAATTTCAAACATTGCAGACGCTAACGGCAAATGCGCGCACTGTTCTTTAGCGGTAAAAGTGGCATTACCTACGTTTTTAAGCGAAAAGTTAACAATGAATTTAATCGCTAGAGGATTAGGCGTGTCCTGTATGCGAATCATAATGTCGTCACTAGCGATCGGAATGAGTTGGGTCATGAAAGTAACTCCCGCGCTTTTTTAAGCGCATCGATAAAAATATCCACATCGTCTTCGGTGTTATACACGCCAAACGAAACACGGATGGTGCCTGGAATTCCGAACCTGTCCATAAGGGGCTGATTACAGTGATGCCCGGTTCGAACAGCCACCCCTTGTTGGTTAAGAAGCTGACCAATATCCGATGGGTGCGCCCCTTTAACAATTAAACTTACAATATTTACTCGTGAAGGCGATTCGCCCACGACGCGTACAAAAGAAAGATCGGACAACTTTTCAAGAAGCCGCTTCGTCAACGTTTGCTCGTGCTCGCGAAGCGCGTTTATAGAAATCTCGCGAACAAACTCAAGCGCCGAATGAAAACCGATTACGCCAGAAATGTTCGGCGTTCCCGCTTCAAAGCGCTGTGGCGGCGGCAAAAAAGTGGTCTTTTCTTTTGTCACTCTTGAAATCATTGCGCCCCCGCCTTGATACGGCGGCATTTGCGAAAGCACTTCACTTCGTCCATATAATACGCCGACGACAAACGGGCCGTATAATTTATGAGCTGAAAAAACCAGAAAATCGCAAGAAAGCTTTTGGACATCAATTTCTTCGACGGTCATCGCCTGTGCGGCATCAACGAGAGTCATCGCGCCGGCCGACTTCGCCCTGGCAATTATTTTTCTAATGTCATTTATTGTTCCAAGACTGTTTGAAGCGAACACGACGCTTACAATTTTGACTTTTTCATCAAGCAATTTTTCGTATGCAGTAAAGTCAAGCTCTCCCGCTTCGGTAACTGGTATGTAGCGAATTTCAAAACCCAGCTCATCTTTTAACATCTGCCACGGGACAATATTCGCGTGATGCTCCATCTCGCTTAAAATTATGGCGTCCCCAGCGCGCAAAAATCTTCGCCCCCACGACTGCACAACAAGATTAATAGACTCGGTCGTGCCCTTAGTAAAAACAATTTCATCCGCCGATTTTGCGTTTATAAAACGCGCAACTTGGCTGCGTGTCGTCTCAAATTTTTGAGTCGCCTCGTCACCCAGGGTATGCGCCCCCCG
>JAJYHS010000020.1 GCA_021784635.1 bacterium | reverse complement strand
TCAACACGGGGTCTTGTTGCTCGATGAGTTTTTAGAATTTGAACCGTCGGTCGTTGAGTCATTGCGAGAACCGATCGAGCGTCATGAAATCACATTGCTGCGCAAAGGAGTGAAAGTGACCTTTCCAGCTGACTTCCTTCTAGTGGCGACGACGAATTTGTGCCCATGCGGCGATTTTGTACCTGGCGACGTGCGAAAGTGCTCATACAGTCAGACACGTTGCCGCTCATTTTATCAAAAATTAACCGGACCACTCCTTGATCGTTTCGAAGCGGTTTGTTTTACGCAGCAGTGGACGCATCAGCAAGATGAAGATGTCGCGCAAGTGCGCGAACGCGTGCGCGAAGCGCAATGTTTTGCACGTAAGACGCGCGGGCAAACAATTATGAATTCGCGTTTGGAGCTTGAAGCGCTTGAGGCAATGGTTCCCCCATTTGTTATGAACAACATGTTGCCTGAAATTCCGCCGTCGCGCCGCCGCCGTCTGGCTCTATTGCGTGTGGCCCGAACAATTGCCGATTTAGATAGCAGTCCGGACATCTGTACGGAGCATCTTCACGCTGCGGGTCAGTTGACATTGCGGCCGTTTCACGAATTTCGACACGCATTTATTTGATTCGTTGACCGGCGACCCCCATTTTTGCGATAAGTAGAAGTTCAAACGCAATGAGAATTACTGCGTGATCCTTATGCGTAGTTAAAGGTGGCGTAGCCAAGTGGTTAGGCATCGGTCTGCAAAACCGAGTACGGCGGTTCAATTCCGCCCGCCACCTCCAAATTCAAGAGTTGTGATCCTGCATGGCGCCTATTGATTCAAAAACCGGACTTTCAACACCGGATGAAGCTCGATACCGTTCGGAGCCGAACCGCCCGCATGCGGAAAATCAAAAAATGCGACACCCGTAACTGATGCTGGGATGTTAACTCTTGTTCCACCGCTCCAGTTCTGTTTCAAATAAGATCGTGCGGCGCTAATTAACGGCAAAAACGGACTTGAAGCCCCGACGCAGCTTGGAGAGGGGATCTCAGTGACCATGGTGTTACCGGAAGAATCTTGCACGAGTAAATGGTAATCGTCGTCGGCTTCATGGCGAATTTCGATGATCGTCGCGTGAATATTAAAAACCGTATCTTCGGTCGGTGCGATCCGTGAATGTTGCGGATATGCATTCCACCTTGGCGGGTTAAACGGCAGAGGCAGTGAAACGAGGTTCGCGATCGTAGTTGGTTGAACATTATTAACGTTCACCTGTTGGGCATCTCGATCCGTTCCGGTTTTTACCGACCATCGCCATTTGCCACACGCCAATGCCTGGCTCGACACAAATGCGAGCGCAATACTAAGTATTAACCCTTTCATTGATCCCCCCCTTGCGCGAGTTACGCGTCTTTGGTCTTGATCATCCCAAGAAAAAAATTGATTTGTCGAGCACCAGAATTGTTACTTTCAATACTAAAGTCCTGGTTTCAAACAAACTTCTAACATGACAAAATTGTTCAACAATTCCAATCGGAGTTATGGGGCATTCGGATGGGCAGCGTCAAATTCTTTTTCGGCGCGCTCGTTCCATTTGAGCACACCCCACTGGGCGTTTTCATAAGCATTTGTATAGTCAAAGCTAAGCAGGATAAGCCCTCCAAGGCCCAAGGTCGCGTCAGCCCAAGTTACGTTTTGATTTTTGATTCCAACGTACGTCGGATAAGCTATGGCCAAAGCACCGAGTATCGCCGCAGCCAGACGAATAGCTCCACCCTTGTCGTCGCCGACGTAAAATTGCCCCAAGCCTGGAATTAGAGACCGCGCGTCGGCAACTCGCTTAGATCTCCATGGTACTTTTTCAGCTTCGTGCGCATAGACTGCAAGTTGCGATTTGGGATCTTCGTGAATCAATTCGTTAAACGCATCGTTCGGATTGGTGTGTTTAAACCCGGTCACTCCAACAGACCGCAAAGCCCAACCCAGCCGATACAGTACAAGCGGTTGCAGTTTCGAGTTCGGGTAACGTTTAAGAAATGACTCCCAAATTTGTACAGCCGCATCGGGAGCGCGAACGCGAAGATTAAAAAGATCGAAAGAACTCGCCAAAGACTGAAAAAGCGGAAAATCAGTAGCTGCGGCCAACACTTCGGTAAATAGCGTTTTGTTCGAGCGCGGCGGTTGTTCAAACCGGTAGCGATAAAAACTTTCGGCTTGCATGAACATCGTACGCTCTGCGGGCGAAACCTTCATGCCATCCACCAGAACTAGTGTGCGTTGCAAGCGGCGCTGCGCTCTTAGATAAGTGGGATCGTTTTTCTGAATTAAAATCGGCGGGCTCGCACAGCCGGTAATAGCGACAACCGCGAACATAAAAATGAGATACAATTTCTTCATCGGCGCTTTAATTTGACCCGCAAAATTTTATTGGAGCAAGATAATAAAAATGACTAAAAATTTTAAATTGCCGCGATGGGTACTTTATTATCGTGAACTTTTCTTTCGCATTGCAATTTTGCTTAAAGGTCTCGACGGCATTCTTGAAATTTTAGGCGGCGCCGCTTTTTTCTCGGTTGGCCCGCGGTTCATCGTCAAAGTTGTAGGCTTTCTCACGCAGGACGAAATCGCCGAAGACCCTCATGATGTGGTTGCCAATTTTCTGCGCCGTACGGCGGCCCATCTCTCGCTTTCTGGTGAGCACTTTATAGGAGCGTATTTGCTCATCGACGGAGTAATTAAAATCGCGTTGGTTGCCGCGCTTTTGAAACGGGTT
>JAJYHS010000266.1 GCA_021784635.1 bacterium | reverse complement strand
ACAATGGAAGAAGTAAAACGCGACGCCGGTAAAATTCAAATGCCGACACTAATGCAGTTGGCCGGCCGGGAGAAACTCGTAAGCACGTCCGTTTCTGAAGCGTTTTTTGAGAATTTGGGAGCAAAGAAAAAAGAACTTTACATCTACGCCGACAGCTTTCACGAAATTTACAACGACCTGGACCGAGATGACGTTTTTCGCGATTTATTTCGATTTTTAGAAAAATCGGCGCGGGAATTTAAAAACGGAGCTTAAACCAATGAAGTTTAATCGGATTTGTTGCGCGATTGTTGCAAGTTTTGTTTGTACAACATTGGCCGCCTGCGTGCAGGCTCCGATAAATGATACCACTAATCACTCGCGACTAGACAACGCCGAATACGACCAGCTTATTAATCAGTATACCCGGCATGAGGAACAGTATAAAGGGTTTAACCAACGTTTTGACGTTTATGCGACGATTTTGACGAATGCCGTACAGGCGGCGATATTAAAACAACGCGGCCGCATTTACGAATGGACCCCCTCTCAGGCGCAAGATGCGCGCAACAGAATGTTTCAAAAAAATAGCACTGAAACTCAATTTGCGGTCAGCTTTTTTGTTCCGAATTTACAATTAAACGACCTCAATCGCGCAAACAGCATTTGGCGAATCTACCTCGACGCCGGCGGCAAACGATACATTGGCCACGCGCGAAAGCGTGAAGAGCCGCTTGAAACCATACAGTCGATGTTCCCGTACGATACGAGATTTCATAAGGCTTACGTCGTAACTTTTAATGTCCCGCTTGCCATTATTGAAAATCAGACGGCCACGTTGATTTTTGCAAGTGCGCAAGGTCTCGCTCGTTTAAGATTTATGCCGCCGCCTAATCCGCAGATAAATAATTATTAGTTGTGATGCAAATTAAGCTGATTTTTCATCCCGTTGCCTGACAAGGTCGCTTAAAGGAATTTTTCGCGCCGGTACACCGCCCCAAATTTCTCCGTCACCGACAATTGTTTTAGGCATAACAACCGAATGCGCTAAAATCTTAGCCTCTCGACCAATCTTCACTCCGCCCATTATTGTGGCACGAAGCCCGATCGTCGTGCGGTCGCCGATTGATACAGGGGCTAGGACTAAAAAACCAGACTGACCGTAATGGCCGACAATCGTCGCCGATCCACCGATAGTCACCTTTTCGCCCATTGAAATTAGCGCAGGGTCAGAGATGTGCGAAGTGTTGATGATCGTTCCGCGTCCTATATGCATCCCCATTAAACGGTAAAATAAAATGTTTAAGGGACTTGGGGTAATAAATTCGAGAAACGTAAACCGCATAACATAGGTAATGCCGTTATGAATAAACCACGGCACTGCGGGCAACGAATAGTAGGGCCCGCGCCAAGCCTTAGGTTTGAGTCTTAAAATAAAATTAAGAAGCGGGAGGAGCAGAACAAGCGATAAACCATAAAAGAGATAACCTAAACAAGCCGAACAGCCGAGCGCCCAAAGACGGAAAAATATCGGCCACGACCGCGTACTGAGAAAAACGATACGAAAAACGGCAAGCCCTGGTAGAACCGCAAGACTGATCCAAGCGCAACCCATCGCATAGAGCGGCAATAGTAAAACGATTTGGCTTAATTCGCGAAAAGTGCGGAAAAAGCGCTCTGCGTAACCCGCTATGCCACTCCGCCGGCTCGTCGTGCTATCGACATTAGTTCGCCTTTTGAATTTTTTCATATTCGCAATGTTTATCGGCTATTTTTGAGACAATGTTTATACTTCGCGATTTATGTATAGTACCGCTCAAATTCGCGCTTGAGTTGTTCAGCCTCGATCTCAGACATGAAAAAATGAAGACGGACTTGTGTCGGCAGACGAAAAAGACGGGCTGGCCTCAACCAAACGCCAGTTTCACGTAAAATTCGTTCGGCAAACGCGTCTCCGCTGCGGAATTTTTTCGGAATCCGCAATGTCGCAAAGTGCCCCGATTGAAGATCATGTGAAAATAAATTGTGCTGAGAATAGCCCGCTCTACTCATGCCGAATTCACGAAAAATCGCTCGCGGTTTTTCAAGCGCACGCAAATTTGATTCGATTAATTGATCCCAGTTCTGCAAAGCCAACCGTGCCGCCGCTAACGAAAACGACGGCATTTCGATGTGAAAGTTATATCCTACACGCTCAAAATTCATCGCCACTTTTGGTTCGGCTCGAAGCCATCCAAATCGAGCCGCCGACAATCCAATTGATTTGCTTAGGCTCCCAATGAGAATCACGTTTCGCGGAATGCCCCCTGACAAAATCGACATTTTCCCATCCGAAAAAAGCGGCAAAAATACTTCATCGATAATCACCCATTTAAATAAACGGCTGAATGACAAAAGTTCGTCACGCGTCGACAACCGGCCGGTCGGGCAATTGGGATTCGACAGGACCAAAATCTGACAGCGTTTACTTGCCTTTTTTACCGCCGCGAAATCTCGCTCTATATCAAAGGTGCGATTAAAAAATTCGACTTTCAAACCCAAAAATTCGGCACAAGTCGGGAACGGGTCATACGCGGGCGACTCGACAAGCACGCGATCGCCTGTTTTGCTAACCGTTGCCAGCGCTTGGGTGTAAACGCTGCTACTCCCGGGAGCAAACCGAAACTCATCGGCGGCGCCGTTCACGTGCCTTGCAAGTAATTCTTTGATTACGGTTGAAACCTGATCAATTTCTTCGTACTCGAAGGGAATGTTCATGTCGGCAAAGAACTCGGCACTGGCC
>JAJYHS010000188.1 GCA_021784635.1 bacterium | reverse complement strand
TCGACGGTAATACAAAAAATCGTCTTCACGATTGGTCGCGTCTACAGGAATCTGAAAAAAAAGGTTTTGGAATATCCTACCGGCGGCTTGGCATCACAAACTCGATATCTGCAATCGTCAACGCCACTCGCGTTTCGGAATCAGTACGGTATTCGGTTTTCCCGGCCGTAAAAGATCCAATTAACCTAAAAGTATTTAGCATTTCGCCAAATAATATGAGTCTTGGTGAAATCATTGCTCTTCTTGAGCACGTGGACGTTACTCGTTCAGGGGTAAGAGTTCTTTCTGGCGTTCGCGGTGCCGCTGTTTTCGGGTCGAGCCGTTTAGACGAAGAAGTCGCCCCCGACACGTATCAAACGGCATATTGGTTCGGGAGCCGCGGCATTCCGGTGGTTACCGGAGGTGCTGGTGGAGTTATGTACGCGGCAAACATGGGGGCCTACGATGCGGGTGGACCTTCAATTGGAATACCCCGCGTCGGTCGTGGAGCGCTGCCTTACGAGACGGATACAAGAAGCGAAGTTCAATCGCACACGATTCCGACGCTTGATTACCATTCACGGATACCGTTGCTAGTAAACAATCGTGATTTAGTAATTATTGAGCCCGGCGGTAACGGAAGCATGCGCGAGCTCGCGGCGACGCTCGTGGCGATTCAATACTCGAAGCGGCCCCCGTACGTCGTGATTCAAAATTCAAAGTACTACTCGTATTTACTTAAATTTATAGCGAACAGTTCGCTTTCGCCAGAAATCAAGAGCCACATACTGGTTGCCGATAGCGCCGAGAAGGTCGCGTCCGTTGTTGAAGAGCTAGAAAGCCAAAAGAAGGTTGAGATTGAAAGATCATTGGTGAACCCAAGGTCTGACAGACATGAATTCCCCAAAGATGAATTTGAACCGATGGATGCTGAAGAATGAGAATTGCGTCACAAGTTTTAATTTATAGTTTTACTTTTTTGCTGACGGTTTCGGTGTCCGCGACTTCGCGAGGACAGCGACAAGACAACAGTTGGGCCGTGAATATTCCTCCGGATATTGTTCGACTGCTTGAAATGCCCTCGCGCCCGACGATGGCTGAATCAGTACCATTTTTAAACCAGTTGCCTGAATTTGAAGATGTACCGAGCGTTATTCAGGTCAAAAATGCGCACGTTTACCAGCCTGAGCATTGGGTTAAAGTGATGCTTAAGCATGGGCCAACTCTGATCGCGGCGATGGAAAAAGCATTTCCGGGTGCGACATGGGCATTTATCGGCCGCGATTCGCAGGCAATTGCAGACATGCTCGAAGGATTTTACCTCTCGATTGGGCAACAAAACCGGGTTGTGCGGTTGATGGTAAGCAAGGCCAGTTTCAACGGCGTTACTCCGCAAACATTGGTTCATTTTGTTTTGGAACACGGTTTTAGTTTCAAGGATATCAAACATCGCGAACCGTACGTGTTTGTCGATACCGTTTCAACCGGAGGCGGGCAGCAAGGGCGAATGTTTTTGAACGCGTTGTATTCCTATTACGCCAATCATCTTAAAGGCAAACCGGCGGATCTAATTAAAAAGCTAAACATGTTTGCGTTGTTTGTGAGCACGTTTAGATCAGCTCCAGTACCGTCTTCAGCGATCAAGAGCGTATCGCGTGATCTTGAAATCCAGTTTAGCCTGACCGGAGATCGGCCCCATAATTTCGGGGACGAGTTCAAACTTACGGGCTTTTCAGAAAACCAAGACAAATCGAACGAGGCTGGATACGAGCATTTTTCCGGGGCGTGGACAGAGTCATTCGGGCCGATTGTTTCAATAGACGGAAAGTTAAAGGCAACTCCCGGAAATATTACGGATCTGAGAACGCACGAAAATATATTGTGGATGCAAAAAGAAATTTGGAACGCAGTCAACTCTGAGACATTTCACCATCAAGTTTACGAGGCTGCTAAGAAGCTTGGTTATGAATTCCCACTTAAAAGACCTTCACCTGAGGCGAGTGAGCCGTCATCTGCCGCGACGAACCTTACCGATCTCATCAGGCAGGATTTGCAACACAATGACGATATGGTGAAAAAGGCGAACGCTCCCGGGTTTGATTTTTCAAATTTCACGCCTAAAGCGCGAGCTGTGAACGAAACCGCTATGCAAGTTGCACAAAGCAATGGGGCGGGACAAAACGGCGTCAATTTCAATTACCTTCAGAGTACCTGGCAACATATACGGGCACGACACAGTTCAGTGAGCAAGCTTAGCGCAATAATGCCGCGCTTTTTAAATTACCTATCCAATGCTTATTCGAGCGCGTGGGCCACTCAAGCCGATGTGGCCGACATGGTGATTGCCGCCCTTAGTAGCGACTTTAAAATTACGTCGTCGTTTCTCGAAGCATACGCAAAACTTTTTAGAACGGTTCCGAACTTGAAGAAAAAAATTTACGAGATCGACCAGAAAAAGACGCTCTACTGGACGCTGAAAAAAATAAGGTTATTTGAAAGGGTTAAGCAAAACCTAAAAGGGGAATCATGCGCCGAAGTTATAAACGAATCTTAGATTCAAAAAGTGAGATTTTAGTCGCTTTCGCGCTTGTGGCCGGAATTTTTTTCGGCGCTTGCGGATTTGCACAGTCTTTAAATAAGTCGGGCCGAACGCCGTCTGAAAAAGAATATAATCTCATGATCGGCAAAATGAAAGCCGTCGATACGAGCCGTGATCCCGTCGAAACATCCAAATTAATTTCGTCGCTGAAAGATTTTCCGTATCGCATGGTTTTAAATTTTCT
>JAJYHS010000234.1 GCA_021784635.1 bacterium | reverse complement strand
CGCGCTTTCCTCCACGTTAACGGAAGAATACCGGATAGGTGTGTCGGAGTAGCGCGGCCCGCGCAGTTGGGGCTATTATCAATCACTCGACCCGTGTTTTTGTCTAACGCTTGAAGCATCTGCGACGAGGTCGAATAGTAAACGCGATTGCCGACTATAGAAACTGGCGTAAAGCCACCTTGGCCGTCAACCCAAACGGTCGCTCCTGTCGTCGCGTTTAAACAATAAAGCTTACCGTCGTAACTTGAAACGTATAGGCGTCCGTCGTTGAGTATGGGTTTATCGTCAACATCGCGAAAGCGCAAGTGAGAGTTCAGTTGCTTTTGCCATTCAAGATCGCCCGTTTTACTATTAAGCCCAACTAAAAACCCATCGCTTAAACCCGCGTACAGACGATCACCGACGAGAGTTGGTTCACTCGCGCCACGCACCGTGATGTCTGAATTATCTTGGCGAGTGAAAAACCAATTTTTCTCTCCGGTTTGGCGATTAACTGAATAAATAGAATCTGTTCCAGTGACAAAATAGACGGCTTTGGGAGTGACAAGCGGCGTACCGATGCCTTCCGAGCGAATCGGAAATCTCCAAACGGTGCGTCCGGTTTTTGCGTTCAGGGCGTAAATGTGCCCGTCGCCCGCGCCGAAATAAACAACACCATCGAATAAACGCGCGCTCGACGTTACACCGCCGACGATTGGTCGCACCCAAACACTCTGCCCGGTAATTTTATTATATGCGCGAATGCAGTCGAATTCATTGCCCGCAATCACGAGATTACCGTCAATAACCGGGGCCATTATGTGGCTTATAAAATACCCAGGGTGATCGTGAAGCGGGGTATGTGCAGCCCAAACCCTTTCGAACACGAAATGTTTCGAAACGGTGTTCGTAGTCAGGCTTGTGCAGCCCATCAAACAAAATCCGGTTAGGATAACTCCAAAACGCATACGCAAACCGAGATCTCGTCTCAAGACTTCTGCCCTTGCCGCAGTAAAATTAACCGCTTCAATATCGGTGCCTCAAAACGCGCCGCCACCGATTGCGGAAAGTCCGTCTGCACTCTCACTAGCGCATCCTGAGCACGGTTGTAATTCTTAGTCTCGATATAGCAAGCGCCAAGTCGTAACAGTGCATGGGATCGAAAAAATGAATAGGCCGAATTGTTGACAATCGAGTTCAATACCGGAATCGCCTCCGCACACTTATTGTCATGAATCAATATGCCGGCGTACTGGCCGTTTAAAAGTGCCCAAAACAAATCATTCTTAGACGGTCTGTTGATCACCATCTTTAAAATACTTTCGGCACGATGATCGTCGTTATACTTCGCAGCTAAGGACGCCGCTTCAATCGCCGCCATGTATGATGCTTTGCGATTTTCATATTTTCGAATAAATGTGACGTATTTCTTTAAAATACTTCCGTAATCTTTTGCCAACATTTGCGGGGTTTTTGTCGGTTTCGCGGGAGTTTTATTTTTGGCAGTCAATTTATTCTTTTTGCCCTTTTGATTCGCGGCTGTTTCAGTCTGGTCGGACTTTTCAAGCGCAATTGTCTCGTTTTGCATTTCTTTATGCAAAACGTAGAGTTTATTTTGCGCCTGTTTTTCTTTTTGCCGCTCAAAAGCTTGATAACTGACCGCTCCCCCGAAGCCCAAAATCAAAAGCACGGCGATCAGCACAAAAGTCTGCCACCAGTTGGCGATAAATTCGGTCAACTTATATTGGAGCGTGGAATCTTTTCCCGACAATGGTGATTTCGCCATTTTTTCTCCTTATGATCTTCGCAACACAATTTCTTTCAATGTCGAATGCGGCCGAGCCGTACGGCCCTGATAGTGCTTTCGCAATCCGCCGATTTTATTCAAACGATGCTCTGCCAAGCGATTGGCCGCCACGTGCGTCGAAATATTTTCTACTTTTGCGATTTCAAAAATGCGCATCATGCTTTCGTACACTTGTTTAGTTTTATCAAATGCGCGATCCGATGAGTAGCCCTCAAGTTCCACAAAAACATTCATAAGACCGCCCGCATTGGCGACATAATCCGGAGCATATAAAATCCCCAATTCGCGAAGCGCGTCGCCGTGGCGAGTTTCAGCGAGTTGATTGTTGGCGCCTCCGCACACGATTTTACACTTGAGGTGGCCGATCGTGCGATCATTGATGACCGCTCCCAATGCACACGGGGCGAACACGTCACATTCGCTCGTGACGATTTCGTCGCTTGAAATAACACGCAAATCAGGGATCTTTTTCGTCAGTGCTTTAACTTTGTCGGCATCAATATCGGCAACGCCGACTTTGGCGCCCGCTTGCACTAAAAATCCCACCAAATGGCTCCCGACGTTGCCTAGGCCCTGTACGTTTACGCGAAGACCGGCGAGCTCATCCGTTTTAAACTGTTCATGCACCGACGCTTTGATCGCCATAAACACCCCGTGCGCCGTGTACGGGCTCGGATCGCCCGAACCGCCAAACGCCGCGGGAATGCCGGTCACGTAGGGTGTTTCCATAAATATATATTCCATGTCTTTTACAGTTGTACCGACGTCTTCTGCCGTAATGTATTGCCCGGCAAGTGAATTCACATACGCTCCAAAAGCGCGAAACATTTCTTCTGTTTTCTGCGTTTTTGAATCGCCAATAATCACCGCTTTGCCACCGCCCAAATTGAGGCCCGCCGCCGCCGCTTTGTAGGTCATCCCTTTAGATAACCGTAAAACGTCGATAAGGGCTTCTTCTTCTGTTTTGTAATTCCACATGCGCGTACCGCCCAGC
>JAJYHS010000227.1 GCA_021784635.1 bacterium | reverse complement strand
CGAACAACACTTAAATGAAGTCCCCGAATATTACCGACGTAATTTTCATTTTCAAACGGACGGGTACTTGAGCGAACACAGTGCAGAAATCTATGATCATCAGGTTGAGCTGCTTTTTGCCGGGGCGGCCGATGCCATGAGACGAATTATCTTACCGGACTTAAACGCGGCAATAGATAAACAAACGAAACTGAAATTTCTTGAGCTTGGTTGTGGCACCGGCTCAATGACCAAAAATATCCGCCTGGCATTTTCAAACGCGCATATTGTCGCGACTGATTTGAGCGAGCCGTATCTCGAAGTGGCGCGACGGCGGCTCAAAAATTTGCCACGCTCTACAGCTATCGAATTTCAAAGGGCCGACGCCGCTCATTTGCCTTATGAAGATTCAAGTTATGATATGGTCTATTCCGTATTTCTGTTTCACGAATTACCTCGCGATGTGCGCATGCAAGCCCTTCGCGAAGCTCATCGCGTTTTAAAACCCGGTGGAATTTTTGCGTACGTCGATTCATTACAGCTCGGCGACAAACCCGATTTCGACGATGTCCTAAAAAATTTTCCACGTGATTTTCACGAACCGTTTTATCGCGACTATATCGAAACACCCGTGCAATCTTTAGCTGCTTCGGCCGGTTTTCGTCACTTCTCCACCCGGCACGGCTTTCTTGCTAAAGGCGAAGTGTTTCGTAAAAACTTCAACTCACAAGACTCTAACGGTTAAACTATTCCCTTGTTTTCACTTTTCAGCTATTAAATCTACGCAAAAGAAGCTTTCAGGCGTTTCACTGCGCCGAAAGGGGTAAATATGAGAGCCTTACTTACCGGTCTTGGCCTTTGCATTTTCACGCTGATGACACCTTCGTTAAGAGCCGTTCAGATTCAAAATCATCAAGGCGAAATTATTGTGGCCGAAACTGACGAACCAACGCCCAGTTGCGCGATCGCCTCGTCAGATATGGAAGACGGCATCGACCCCTGTCAAACTTATGTCTCAGAACCAACCGACCCCGGTTACTACCCCCCTTGCCCCTGGTGCTGGCAGTATCATCGCTTTCCGTACTTCAAACTTAGCCCGGCGGAGCGTGCCGCCCTGGCAAAGCAAGATCGAATTCGCGCAAAATGCCAAGATCATTTGTACACGAAAATTGCAAAACGGGCGCAAAAAGATTTTCCGGGCAAAAAGCTCTATATTTATAAACCCGGCGGTCTAGACTCGTGGCCCGAAACCGGCAAAACACCCGTATTCGACGTCATTATGGACGCGAACCCAAGCAACTGGCACATGCTCGGCAAATACGGTTTTATGATAAATAATAATTGTTCAATCGTCGGTAAAATCCGAAAATACTAACGCGCTTAGTGACGTGCGGTGGTTTATCGGTCGCGCAAAACGTGACAAACGGCACCGTTATTTCGATCAAAGTATTTTTGGTGATAGGTTTCGGCTTCAAAAAACGGACCGGCCGCTACAATTACTGTGGCCGCCTTCTTTTTAAATACTCCTGATGCATCAAATCTCGTTTTTGACGCTTCGGCTTCAGCACGCTGTTCAGGCGTATGATAAAAAATCGCGGATCGATATTGTGTCCCGACATCTACGCCTTGCCGATCGACTTGTGTCGGATCATGCAGCCGCCAGAAATAATCGAGAAGTTCTGCGTAGCTCACTCGCTCAGAATCGAATTCGATTTCAACCGCTTCGGCGTGCCCAGTTTTACCCGTGCAAACCTGTTCATAAGTTACGTTTTGAGTGTCGCTCTCGTTGAAGCCGCCGGTGTAACCGACGCGCGTGCGAATGACCCCCGGGATGCGATCGAGAATGTGTTGCACTCCCCAAAAACAACCGGCTGCGAATGTGGCCTTTTGAACGTTCATTGGCACACCCTCATTTTTTTATTTATTGCTCTCGGCGGTGGCCGGTTTGTCGTGCTCAAACAATTTCAAATATTCGCCGTAGCCTTCTTTAGCCATGTCGTCTTTCGGTATAAATCGCAACGCCGCCGAATTGATACAGTAGCGCTTATGGGTTGGCCCCGGACCATCATCAAACACGTGGCCAAGATGATCGCCACTTAAGTTCGAGTGCACTTCGGTGCGCGTCACTAAAAGTTTGTGATCGGGCTTCGTACCGATAAATTTGCTATTGATCGGTTTTGTAAAACTCGGCCAGCCGCAGCCCGAGTCATATTTATCTGTTGAACTAAAAAGCGGTTCACCACTCACGATGTCGACGTAAATGCCTTGCCGGTGATTGTTCCAGTAGGCGTTCTTAAACGGTGGCTCGGTGGCCCCTTCTTGCGTCACTTTGTATTCTTCAGGAGTTAATTCTTTCTTCAGCTCCGTTTCGGACGGTTTTTTGAAATCTTTGGTGTTCCATGCCATGGCCACACTCCCTCCAACAAAAAAGGCGCCAAACAAAATCGACGCAAAGTAGATTTGCCAATTAAATCTCATAAAAGAGTAATACCTTTTTTGCGGGAGCTATTTCAATAACTAATGCACATTCACGCGGCGGACAAACCCACCACGTAACGGGCTGCCGCCTTTTGTTTTCTGGTAAGTTCGCGCGATTCGCGCCGTTCGAAAATGACCGACTAGAACGCGATGCCATACCTGGCCGTTTACACGACCGGTGGCAACGGCAACTTCAATACCCTTTAACCCGAGTTTTGCGACTTTCTTTTGCGCCGCCGATTTCGTCGCGTAAGCGGCGATTTGTATGGCGTAATAATGGTCGCGCGGCGCCGCTTTATTCGCCGAAACGGCATGCGCTTCAACCGCTT
>JAJYHS010000060.1 GCA_021784635.1 bacterium | reverse complement strand
TTAATCGTCACATACAACTTATTGTCATGAACCCTTGGGTCATAGCTTTGCTTCCAAATCTTTTCAACAATTGTTTCTTTGGAATGCACTTCTCCCGGAGTTTTCATGAACAGTCTCAGCAAATCGAGAAGAATGAACTGATTTTTAAAATCAACTTTGCCCCGTTTTTTCTCGGTGATTTGCTTATTGACGGCGTCAAAAACCAAATCGTAGTCGACAAGTTTAACATCACCGATCTCGGCAAGCTGCTTTTCAACTTTACCGGTAAAGTAGCGAAGATTTTCAGGGTCAGCACTGCTTTTAGCGAGCATTAAATACATGCGCGCCAAATCATGATCGCCAGACTCCAGATAAGTTACCCCCATGGCATAGAGGAGCAAAATAAAATAATAGAGGTTTTTTTGATCGCGTAACTCTTCGTAGCACTTCCAAAAAATCTCAAGCGCCTGTTCGTACTTGCCCATTTCGCGCAAAATATGGCCGTTCATGATTTGACTCGAAAGTCGAAGCTCCGGCATCGGCAAAACCTGAAAAAAGACCTGCAAATTGTAGATTTCTTTAAGGGCATCTTCGAAGCGGCCAAGTGCCGTATAAATAATCGATATGCCGCTAATGGCGTAGCAAATGCTTTCTTTGTCGTCAGCCGCGAGAGCCAGGGCCAGTGATTTTTCAAGATATTCAAGGGCTGTTTTGTGTTGTCCCTTATAAGAAGCGCACAGTCCTAGACTGTAATATGTGCGAGAATCAAGGCTCACTTTTTCTTTTTGCATGAGCTCTTGGAGTTTTTCTTTAAGCCCGTCTATCGCGGAATGATTTTCCATTTCCGCATATAATGTCAAAAGTCGATTGATACATCGCAGATAATTCGCAAAATCTTTTTTGCTCAAATAGCCGTCGGCTGCGCGAGTAAAAAAACCCTCGGCCGTCTTGAAATCGCAGCGGTCAGCATAAAGTTTACCAACCTCGGTCAACGATTCCAGACTGTCATTCAATTTGTTATCGGCTGGCAGCGTGTGCAACGAATCCCCCCGGCGTTAAATTCTTACAAAATCTGTCACGCCGGGGTCAAGAGTATTGTTGGAAATTTCTACCTAATGCAAACTGTTTGAAGCATTAATGTTGCAACGATGAACCTTGATATTGCGCACGTATTCCAAGTGAGCGCTCGCCGCGTGATTTAAATAGCTCTCGCGGATTACGAATTTCTAAAGCGTTCACCAATACTTGGTCCACATGATCAACTAGAACAACTTTAACGTCTTTCAAAACTTGTTTGGGAATATCTTTCAGATCCTTCTCGTTTTCTTTCGGAATGATCACCATTTTAATTCCGCCGCGATGAGCCGCTAATATCTTTTCGCGTAACCCGCCAATGGCAAGCACGCGGCCCCGCAACGTCACCTCGCCCGTCATTGCCACCGTCTTCTTCACAGGGATTTTCGTCATTGACGAAACAATACTTGTTGTAATGGCAACCCCGGCAGACGGTCCATCTTTTGGAATAGCTCCCTCAGGCACGTGAATGTGTACGTCCAAATTGGCGTAGATTTCTTTATCAAATCCAAACAGCGGCCCGCGCGACCGCACATAACTCATTGCCGCCGCACAAGATTCTTTCATCACGTCGCCTAGTTGGCCTGTAATTGTGAATTTGCCTTTGCCCGGTACCGTAGACACTTCAACAACCAGAAGATCCCCGCCAACTTCTGTCCACGCTAGACCATTGGTCAGGCCGATTTCGCTTTGCGCCTCGATTTTGCCAAACCGGTTTTTGTCCGGGCCCAAAAGTTCCGTCACTTTTGCCGGGGTAACCTGAATCGGTTTCATGCTCGCCTTTAATATTTTGGCGCGCTTGCCGTTTTTGTGCTCGCTTTTGAGCTTTTCGGTCACGATCTCTTTTGCGAGTTTTCGGCAGACCGTAGCAATTTGACGTTCTAAATTTCGAACGCCCGCTTCTCGCGTGTAGGATCGAATGACCTCGCGAATTGCCGAAGGCGTAAAATTAATTTTGTAATCTTTAAGCCCGTGCAACTCGATCTGTTTCGGAACTAAATATTTTTGGCAAATATGAAACTTTTCGTCTTCGATGTACCCCTCAAGTTGAATGATCTCCATCCGGTCAATAAGCGGACGCGGCACCGGATGCAGGGAATTTGCCGTCGTGACGAACATCACCTGCGAAAGATCATAATCCACTTCTAAGTAATGATCTTGAAAATTGCAATTTTGCTCCGGGTCTAACACTTCTAGGAGTGCGGAACTCGGGTCGCCGCGAAAATCCATGCTCATCTTATCGATTTCGTCGAGTAAAAGCAGCGGATTGCCATATTCGCTTTTTCGCATCGCTTGAATGATCTTGCCTGGCATAGCTCCCACATAAGTTTTACGATGGCCGCGAATTTCAGCCTCATCGCGAACGCCGCCAAGAGAAATGCGCGAAAACGGCCTGTTCAGTGAACGCGCAATCGAGCGCGCAAGAGAAGTTTTACCAACGCCTGGCGGGCCGACAAGACAAAGAATCGGACCACGTAATTTATTGTTAAGCGACTGCACGGCTAAATGTTCTAGAATTCGCTCTTTTACCTTTTCAAGGCCCCAGTGGTCGTCATCTAAAATACGCTTAGCTTCTTCTATGTCGTGTTTTTCTTTTGCGTAATTAGCCCACGGCAAATCGAGCATCCAATCGATATAATTTCGAACAACCGCCGCTTCGGCCGACATCGGCGACATCATTTTCAATTTTTTGATTTCTTTTTTTACTTTCTTTTTTGCCTCGTCGGCCATCTTCTTTTCTTCAAGCCGCT
>JAJYHS010000043.1 GCA_021784635.1 bacterium | reverse complement strand
TCCGCAAGAAACTCAAGAGAAGTTAAGCCGACTTAAAGTTGCTGTAGCGGGCTGCGGTTCAACCGGCGGTGGTTTTATCGATGGGCTGCTCCGCCTTGGTGTGCAGTCCTTTCACCTGGCCGACGATGGCGCCTATGAACGGAATAACCTTAATCGACAGTTCGTATATTTAAACGATATTGATCGAAACAAGGCAACCGTGCACGCCCGTCGCATTAAGGAGTTAAACCCGGAAGCCAATGTGCAGGTGTGGAGCGAGGGTTTGACCGAAAATAATGTTTTCGACTTTGTAAGTGATTGCGATTTTGTTTTCGACGCTATTGATGTTACGACTGCGGCCGGCATGGCCATGAAACTACGACTCCATGAAGTGCTACATGAAAAGCGTGTGCCGACCGGATCGGCTTTAGATCTCGGCTATAAACAGTGGCTACAAAGCTACAATTACCATCTGGGCGAAGACGTTTTGAAAGGACGGCTAAGTCAGGCGCGAGCATGTACAAACCCGCTTCACGCTGTCTTTGAGGGGTTTTGTGCGGTAGAAGAGCTGCCGCTCGAAATTACTGAAGAATTAATTCGTTTGCTTCAAACCCCCGGCGCCAATTGCTGCCAACTCGCATGCGTGTGTTTTTTGCTTGCTGGTATGGCAACTCCGTACATGATTCATTTCATTGAGACAAATCGCCTGCCGAATCTCATCACAATGGATTTACTCGATCCCTATTTAAGCGCGAGGGAGAAACGTGAGCGGGCCGCAAAAACTATCGATGCGCATCGCCGCTTACGTGCAATTCTTGATGGGCTTGAATTAAAGGCGGCCTAACCGCAAGGTGTAACGACAATGTCGTCAAAAAAATCGTACTTTTTTTTACACTACGGCCCCGGTGGTAACTGCGACGCCGAACGTTCGTACTGGGGTTCTGATAAGGGGATATACTTTTGGGACCAACCGGCGGCAACGACCTTCGAGGATCTCGTTCAAAGTTGCGTTAGTAAGTTTGAAACCTACGCCCAACAAAATCAGTGCCAAGGCATCATCGGGCACAGCTTTGGTTGCGATTTGGCCGTTGAAATGGCAAAGCGTCTGAAGCATCTGCCGGCAAAAGTCATTCTCATCGCGCCGATCCCCAATCTTTACATAGCATTTGAAAATTTAGCGAAAAGAGTTTTGAAAAGCGGTGATGTCGACGCGACGATTCGAATCGCCATAGAAAGTAAATTGGGGTTACTAAAGTCGGTTGATATTTCGTCGTTATGGGACCTCGTATTTAGCACGTACCAATATCCAAATATTGGCCGCATTTTTTGGGCTAAAGACAGTGCCTTTGCCGAATACGCAAACCGTTCAAAAACATTTAAAGCAATGGATTTGGGAGTTTGGCAAAACATTTTAACCGACTATGTTAAAAACTATAGTCCGGTACTGTTGAAAGAAAACCCGGAACCGCAACGAGATAGAACCTGGGCTTACATGGGCAGGCATGATCCCTATACGGACGGCAACAGCAGCGAATCTGACCAATGGCTAAAGATCGCGCGCCCGGAGCACATTTTAGTTGATGAAGATTCAGGCCATTGGCCCCATCTCGAGAGCGCAAACACGTTTTTAAAATTTATATCAGGGGTCGATTAAACATTAACGACGGGTTTACAACTATTTGTGCTGGTTGTGATTATTTGGCTCAAATTCCGCACAATCACACCGAAAAGAATGAGCACGTTTTAGTTTGCGCACGGGGTGCAGATTAAGAGCGCGACATTTAACACGGGCAAATAGACCCGCGAACTCAAGGAGGTTCTTAGTGAAATCACGCACATTCAATTACGCCGGAAAAAAAATCAAAGCCTATTATAAATCTGCAGGCAAAGGTTATGAAGTGGGGGTGTGCTACGGTTCAAAAACACTTTTTGTCGGCAACTTTATTCATTCGGCAGAAGCTACGGCTTGGTACGGCCTTATGGGTAAAGAGATTGGTCGCGTCAGCCGCAAATTTCATGGTTGGAAAGCGCAACCCACGCCGTTTCATTGGAAGTTTGTCAGCAACACCCTCTACAAACACTACTACGATTATTTAAACCGCTGTTTTGACCAACACACGAAAAATTACCATCGTCAATTCAATCAAGATGTCAAAACTTGGAAGCAAATGAAACGCCACCCAAAATCAGCGTGGAACTCACGTGCGGTCGCTTACACGCGACGCGCGGCATAGTTTGCGGCTTACGGTAAATGAGTTCGATTCGGCATCGGCCATTGCGCGCGATAGGCGTATAGGCCGATGCTTGTTGCTGCAACAGCGTTGAGCGAATCCATGTCCGGCTTCATCAAAATCGAAAGTCGGTGGCTCGTATAAGGTTCTGCCGAAAATTCCGCGGGAATGCCTTTGCCTTCTTCGCCAATAAGTAGTCGAAAATTTTTTGGGAATTTAAACTGCGAAATGTCGCGACCGTTTTTATCGAGCGCCCATAATTCGGCGGCCATTTGCGGTGACGCCAAAGCGTGAATCGATTGGCCGTGTGCGAGCGTGTTCGACCAACCAAGCCGTAACGCTGATCCGCTCGACGCCCGTATTACTCTAGGCAAAAACGGATTGGCGCACTCAGATAGCAAAATCACTTTGTCGACGCAAAAGGCTTCGGCGGAACGCAGTGCTGCCCCTAAATTAAGCGGATTCGAAAGGGCCAGCAGAAGTTCTAGGCCGCACGGTGATTTGGCAAAGTCGAATTGTTCTACAGGCGGGATCTCCCCCCAAACAATTGGATAATGGGTGCCCAAAATATCAAGTTCATCAAAGAGCTTTTTTGCAAGCTCGATGACG
>JAJYHS010000297.1 GCA_021784635.1 bacterium | reverse complement strand
ATCCGTCTTCGCAACTCCGGTTATCGGAATTGGCGCGAGTGGTGCGAATTGGGTTTATGTTTGGGGCTCTGCGGGCTATCGAAGTATACCGCCATTATTTTGGTACCCGGACTTTTGCTTTTTTCACTTTGGGAGCGAAATTATCGCGAAATCAAAGACCATGTGTCAAAGTTTCTCGCCGCTGTGGTGATTGCGTCGATCATTGTTTCACCCGTTTTTTACTGGAATGCGATTCACGGTTGGATCAGTTTTCATTATCAAATTTCGCACGTCGTTTATGCTCATCGCCTCTCGCTCAAGCATTATTTGAAAAATTTTGTTTCATTTATAGGCGTGCAAACTGTGGCTTACAGTCCGTTTGTTATTGCGGCTGCAGCGATCGGCTGGTGGCGATGGAAGCGAAATTTTAGCGAGTTCACTGGCACGCAATTGTCATTGGGGCGACTCATACTTAGCCTCGCGCTGACTTGCTTGGCCTTTTTTGCTTATACAAGCTCACGACAACCGGGTTTGCCGCACTGGACTTTCTTTGCATGGGGCCTTCTGCTGCCGGCCGGCGTTTCGATCGGAGCTGCGCCCACGCCGAGTGGCCGCCGTGCAGGCGTGTTTGCGCGCGGGTTGACCGTCGTCTCGAGTCTCGTTGTCGGCGTTTTATTTTTCGAACTTGCTTTTCACGTGATTCATTATCCACCATACCGGTCGCCGTATAACGATTTTGCCGGTTGGCAGGAGCTAAGGCCTACGGTTAAGAAGCTAGTTGCAGAAGAGTGCGAAAATTTCCGTATTCGACCTATGCGTACAAAGGCCGCCGCTTTATGTGAAAAAATTGCTATCGGTGTGCCGAATTGGACTCTTGGTAGCCGTGCCATGTGGTATTATTCGGGCATCGCGCCCGTTTACGTACTCGACAATAAATTCGACCAGTTCAATTTGTGGGAAGGCAATCCGCCCATCGGTAAAGACCTTTTGATTTTGCAATGGCGAGGCTTTCCGATGAAGCTCGATCAAAAATCGAAATGTACAAGCATTCAACCCATTGGCACAAAAGTTTTCTCTGAGCACGGCATACCGATCACTTCGGTAAAACTTTGGTGGTGTTTGGGCTACAAGTAAGAATGTTGTTGCCGCGCCCTGGCCCGATCGAAATAAGGCCTTGCCATACGGGGCGTATTTTTTCAAACTGTGCCTAAGTCATCCGGAGGACATAGCCTAATATGGCAGAAGCGAAAACGTCAGAAATATTTAGCTGCACGCCCGCGGAGTTTTACGGAATTGTCAGCGATTACGAAAAATATCCGGACTTTTTAAGCGAAGTCAAAAATTGCCAAATTTTGAAAACTGAGCCTGGTCGAAAATTAGTTGAGTACACTGTTTCTATCATCAAAGATTTTAAATACCGGCTATGGATGACCGAAGAGCTCAATCAAAAAGTCGCATGGGTTTTCGAGTCAGGCGATCTGTTCAAAGTTTCGACCGGGTACTGGCAGCTCCAAGAAGAAGGCGGTAAAACCCGCGCAACGTATTTTTTAGACGCAAAATTCAACCTGTTTGTACCTGGACCGATTGCAAAAGCTCTGGTCAACGTGAATTTGCCTAACATGATGAGCTCATACCATAAGCGAGTAAAAGAACTTTATGGCAAGTGACGACGGAAGAGACGAAGGTGGATCTCGCAGCAGTTTTGACCTTGTTAAAAAATTGATCAGTGCGGGTGTCGGTGCTGCGTTCATGACCGAAGAAAGTATCCGCGCGTACCTGGGCGAATTGAAATTGCCCAAAGATGTACTCGGTACCCTTCTGCAGGGTGCGCAAAAATCAAAAGACGAGCTTATGGATCGAGTCGGTAATGAAATCATTAAAATCGTGCAGAAAATTGATTTTGTGCACGAGGCCTCGCGTTTCGTCGAGGAACATAAATTTCGCATCACGGCTGAAGTCGATGTTGTGAAAAAAGACCGCAAAAATTCTCAAGTTGAGACGCCGCTCTGACGATCAGTCTCTCGGTATGTTGGGCTCATGCGTAGTTTTCATTTTATCCATTTTGGCTTTTGCCGTTTCGTCGCGCGGGCTTTTTTCGGCTTTGCAAGAAAATGTTGCGTTAACCGCATTGACCACCGGTTATTCGCGGCAAGCCGTTCGGATTGGCAAAGCATACAAGCTTTTCGCATGGGGTGCGCTGACGCTGTTTTTATTCGCGATGATGATAGGAAGTTTAATTGAGGTCATCCGACTGTAGCGCCAAGCCTCAGAAACGCCTGACCGCGTTTGAGCATCGCATTCTGCGGACTTTGCGGAACTGTGGCGCGGTCCATCGGCGCATTCTTATTGCTGTTTCAGGCGGCGTCGATTCGATGGCGCTTTTGTCGGTACTTGTGCGCTTGCAACCACTTCTAAAAAACGAATTGGCCGTTATTCATGCGCACCACGGTTTGGGGCCTAATGTACCGCAAAAACAAAAAACATTTCGTAATCGAGCTCGTCAGCTCGTCTCGACGGCGGCCGACGCGTACGGAGTGAAATGTTTTACGGTCGTCTACAGGGGCCGCGTTGCATTGGCGTCAGAGGCGCAATTTCGCGCTTTTCGATGGCGGGCCATTTTTCGCACACAAAAAACCTGGCGGGCGCAAATCATTGCGACGGCTCATAATGCTGATGATCTACTTGAAACGCGGCTATTGCGGCTTCTTCGCGGCACGGGTTTAAGGGGGCTTGCGGCGATGTTTGTCACATCGAGCACTCAGGAGCGCAGGGTCATTATCCGTCCATTTTTACAAGTGTCGCGTCAAGAAATTTTAAGTTACGCCAAAGAAATGCAGTTGAGTTGGCTTGAAGATCCGAG
>JAJYHS010000281.1 GCA_021784635.1 bacterium | reverse complement strand
CAGTCGCTCACCCCCGCTGCGCTCGGGCAGGTGGCGATCGCCAATCAGGACGGCACCACGATCCGCATTCGTGACGTCGCCCATGTGGACGCAGGCCTAGCGGATATCCGTCGAATATCACGGGTCAACGGGCAAAGAACCGTCGGCCTCGGAATTATTCTACAGCCTGGTGCTAACGCCGTTAATGTCGCCAACCGGGTAAAAGCGAAAGTCGCACAGATTGATAAAATTTTACCTCCCGGTTTGCACTTGAGAGTTGTTGTCGATGGAACGACATTCATTCGCGCTGCTGTTCGAGAGTTGATACGAACTTTGATTATTTCAGCGCTTTTGACTTCGTTGGTCTGCTGGTTATTTCTCGGGTCGATGAGCTCGGCATTCAACGTCGTTTTGGCCATACCGACATCGTTAATCGGCGCGTTTATTGTCATGTATTTTGCCGGGTTCACGTTGAACAGTTTCACGCTACTGGCGCTTTCGCTCGCCATTGGTATCGTTGTAGATGACGCCATTATGGTGCTTGAAAACATCGTTCGCTATCACGAGATGGGCTACAGCAAAGTCCGAGCCGCTCTCGTGGGCGCGCGCGAGATCACCGGTGCGGCGGTTGCGGCGTCAATGGCGATTTTGGCAATTTTTATGCCGGTCGTTTTTATGGGCGGCATTGTTGGCAAATTTTTCTTTCAGTTCGGGGTTGCGATGTCGGTGACTGTGCTGCTTTCGCTCCTCGAAGCATTAACACTCGCGCCAATGCGCTGTGCGCAGTTTTTGCACGTCGGTGAAGTGAATGTTTTGAGCCGCGGTGTCGGTCGCGGTATGGACCGTCTTACCGTAATTTATAAAAAAATTCTTAGTTGGTCACTTGATCATCGATGGAGCGTCATTGGCATCGCCTTTGCAGTTTTCTTTAGTTCGTTATTTATCGCCAAGAAATTACGCAAAGAAATGGTACCATCCCAAGACATCAGCCGTTTTTTGATTACCATGTACACGCCGCTTGGTTCGTCATTGCAGCACACAAACAAAGTTTTCAAAAAGGCGGAAGCGTTTTTCAAAAGTCGACCCGAAATCGAAACCTATTTCGTTGCCATCGGCGGCTTTCAGGGCGGGCTGGTCAACCAAGGCAATATATTTATTATGATGAAAGATCCGGGCAAGCGCGGCGTTTATCCGCCTTTTCGTCACGAGCCGACTCAGCAGCAGTTTATGTCTTTTGTTCGTAAGCATTTGAAGGCGATCAAGGGGGTAACGCGGGTTTCGCTTATGGATCTCTCGCAGGCGGGGTTTTCGGCGCAAAGAGGGTACCCCATTACATTTTCTCTGCAAGGTCCGAGTTGGCATATGCTTGCACAGTTATCAAAAAAATTAATGTTGAAAATGCGCAAGTCCGGTCTGATGACCGATGTCGACACCGATTACAATCCTGATATGCCTGAACTTCGAATCATCCCCGATCGGGCCAAAGCGGCGGCACGGGGAGTGACGATTGAGAATATTGCCAACTCGATTAGCGCGTTGGTCGGCAGTTTGGTTGTGGGTCAGTATACCGATTCGGCAGGACATCGAGACGACATTCGCGTGCAACTAATGAGCAAATTTGACCGCACGCCGAACGACATTCGAAAAATCATGGTGCGAAATATTCAAGGGCAAATGGTGCCGCTGGCGAGCGTTGTTAAATTTGAAAACAAGCCGTCTTTGCTAACCATCACGCGCTACGACCGTCAACGGACCATTTCGCTGTTTGCAAACGTGAAGCACGGGAAGTCACAGGCGGCCGCATTGGATTATGTTGAACATTTAAGAAAAATCCTGCCGCCGAATTACGATTTGATTGAAAGCGGCTCTTCAAAAACCTTCAAGCAAACTCAACGGAATTTATTGATGGCGATGGCCCTAGGTATATTGTTTGCATACATGGTCTTGGGCACACAATTTAATTCGTTTATTCATCCTTTTGTCATTTTGCTGGCCTTGCCATTTAGTGTAACGGGAGCGTTTATAGCGCTATGGATTACCGGCATCAGTCTTAACATGTACAGCATGATCGGCCTCATTTTACTCATGGGGATTGTGAAAAAGAACTCGATCTTGCTTGTGGATTTTACGAACAACCGTCGCGCTAAAGGGATGGGGGTGCGCGAGGCACTGCTCGATGCGTGTCCAGTACGGTTGCGCCCGATTCTAATGACATCAGCGGCAATGGTTACAGCCTCGCTCCCTGAAGCTTTGGCGATCGGTGCAGGGTCTGAGACGATTCGCCCAATGGCGGTTGTCACCATCGGTGGCGTGATTGTTGCGACATTTTTGACCTTACTTGTCGTACCGTGCGCTTACTCACTTCTTGCGCGGTTTGAGAATCGCCAACACGAAGGTGAAATTCGCGAAGCGGTCGAGAGTCTCGAAGTTGAAGCCGCCGAAAGATATCAAAAACTTATTGGCCGTAAACGCGTTCAAGATCCACGCCCATCAACTTCCGAGCCGTCGCGAGCGTAATCAGATAATCAAAATGGGTTGAGATGAAAAGCTTTTCGGCATTGTAGCGAGTTGTCTGTACGTCCAACACATCTTGAGTTGTTGCGATACCACGCCGGTAGTCGCTCATTCCGCGAATTAAAGCCTGGCGGGCAATGAGGTCGGCTTGGCGCGCGAGTAGTAGGCGTTTGTAGCTCGCTTTTAGCTCGGTAAGTTCAGACTGTAGTTGTGCTCCGATTTGCAATTGCGAGGCTTCGAGGGCACGTGTTGCGCTTTCGGTTTGCTCCGCGTAGCTACGTCGCTTGTAAATGGAACTGGGCCCGGAGAACAACGGCACTTTGAGCTCCAGCATGACTGGTGACGAGTTATTAT
>JAJYHS010000195.1 GCA_021784635.1 bacterium | reverse complement strand
AAAGGAGAAGCTGCAACCAGTGGCCATTATTACAAATATTGTTATGGCGGCTCTGGCAACTCGACCAGCGATCATTGGAGAGCGGGCCCCTCTGCAGACTCGTCGTCTTTACCTTCGGCAATGAGCGCAAGCCCGGTCACAAATTCGCCTTCGTTCAAATTAATGAGCTTTACTCCTTGGGTATTCCGACCCAACAGCGAAATGTCAGATACTTTCATCCGGATGGATTGCCCTTTGTCGGTGGTAATCATAACCTGATCCGTTTCGCTAACGAGTTTGACGGATACAACATTTCCAACTTTGTCTGTAATTTTCTGAGTGATCGTGCCAACGCCACCTCGGCCCTGAAGGCGGTACTCTTCAACGCTTGAGCGCTTACCAAATCCATTTTTTGTAACAACTAAAATCGCATCCGTACAATCCGGCGGGATAACATCGGCTCCCACAACTTGGTCCGTATCTGAGCCCATTGTCATTCCGCGAACGCCGCGTGCCGTTCTACCCATTGGTCGGACATCGCTTTGATCAAAACGAATCGACATGCCTTCGCTTGTGCTCATAAAAATGTGCGAGCCCTCTTCGCAAAGCTTTGCGTCCATTAGGTAATCGTTCAGATCTGTAGTAAGCGCGATGATGCCCGATGGCCGCGGGTTTGAAAACGCCTCAAGACTTGTTTTTTTTATGGTGCCCTTTTGAGTGATCATCACCACATATTTTTTTGAATCAAATTTATCAACCGGTAAAAAAGCACGAATCTGTTCGCCGTTTGTCAGGTTTAAAACGTTCGCAATAGCTTTGCCTTTTGACGTTCGCGAACCTTCGGGGATGCGATGAACTTTTAGCCAGTAAAGTCGGCCCTTATCTGAGATTGCAAGAATCGTTGTGAGAGTGTTAGCCGTTAAAATTTTCGCAACGTAATCTTCTTCTCTGGTTTCAGCTCCTTTAAGTCCCTTGCCGCCACGGCGCTGAATGCGATACTCATCAACCGGAATCCGCTTGATGTAGCCGGAGTTTGTTATGCAAACAATAACGTCTTCACTTTTGATTAGATCTTCATCTTCAAGCTCAGCGCTGTCGGATTCAATTTTTGTAAGTCGCGGATTGCTATATTTCTTTTTTATTTCTGTCAGCTCTTCCGAAATAATGCGATAAATTTCACGCACGTCAGCCAAAACTTCTTTAATCCATTCGATATGCTTTAAGGCCTCATCAAGGTCTGTCTTAATCTTGTCACGCTCTAGGCCCGTGATTCGTTGCAACCGCATATCTAAAATTGCTTGTGCCTGCGTTTCTGTAAAAGCAAATTTTACCATTAGATTCGCTTTTGCGACTTCGGCTTCTCGAGATGTTTTTATAGTTTGAATTATATCATCGATGTGATCGAGCGCTTTTTTGAGCCCTTCGAGAATGTGAGCCCGAGCTTCCGTTTTCTTAAGATCAAAAATCAACCGCCGCGTGACAACATCTTTTCGATGGTCAATAAAAGCCACCAGCATGTCTTTGATGTTCCAAACGCGCGGTTGGTTGCGCGCATCTAACGCGAGTAGAATTATTCCGAAACTCACTTGCATTTGAGTAAATTTATATAGGCGATTAAGAAGAACCTGAGCATTTTCGCCTTTTTTGACGGTAATAACTATTCGCATGCCTTCGCGAGAAGACTCATCACGAATGTCAGATATGCCTTCGATTTTCTTTGCTTTAACCAGTTCTGCAATGCTTTCTATAAGCATGGCCTTATTGACTTGATACGGAATCTCGGTCACGACGATATATTCACGATCTTTTTTGTTTGTGATCTCGGCCACTGCTTTAAGTGTGATCGCCCCGCGGCCAGTACGGTAAGCTTGAATAATTCCGCTTACGCCAGAAATTATACCTGCTGTGGGGAAGTCGGGACCAGGAATAAGACGTATCAAATCTTCAATTCGGCAATCCGGATTTTTAATGATCTCGAGGCATCCGTCTATGACTTCGCCTAAATTGTGCGGCGGTATATTTGTCGCCATGCCAACAGCTATGCCTGATGTGCCGTTGACGAGCATATTCGGAAATTTTGCCGGCATTACTGTCGGAATTTGAAGTGAGTCGTCGTAGTTCGGACCCCACGCGACAGTCTCTTTATCAATGTCTTCAAGAATTTCTTCGGCAAGCCTGGTCATTCGAACTTCGGTGTATCGTTGGGCCGCCGGAGGATCTCCGTCGACCGAACCAAAATTGCCTTGTCCGTCGACGAGCGGATATCGCAGTGAAAAATCTTGCGCCATGCGAACTATTGTATCGTAAACCGCCATGTCACCATGTGGATGGTATTTACCGATAACATCCCCAACAACACGGGCCGATTTTTTGTATGGCTTATCGTGAGTATTACTTAGTTCGTGCATTGCAAACAGCACGCGCCGATGCACGGGCTTTAACCCGTCGCGAACATCCGGCAATGCACGGCCCACGATGACACTCATGGAGTATTGTAGGTAGGCCTCCTGCATTTCTTTTGAAATATCAACTTCAGTTATGTGATTTGGCGTTTGTGTTACATCCATTTTATCACCTAAACATCAAGTTCGCCGGCAAGAAGGGCATTATCTTCTATAAACTTTCTTCGTGGCTCAACTAGTTCGCCCATTAAAACGCTGAAAATCTCATCCGCTCTCATCGCATCGTCAACCGTCACTCGAAAAAGATTTCGATTTTCAGGGTTCAACGTCGTTTCCCAAAGTTGTTCGGGGTTCATTTCACCCAAGCCTTTGTACCGTTGCATGTAAACGCCTTGCTTGCTGGTTTCCATGACATGGTTAAAAAATTGGGAATAATCCAAAAACTGCGTTACAGTTCCATCTTCTTTAGATCGGAA
>JAJYHS010000051.1 GCA_021784635.1 bacterium | reverse complement strand
CAAGTAATTATCTAACTCGCTTTGGCGGGCACTATTGCCGTGAATTTCAGGCGCTGAAGCCCTATTTTACTCGTGCCGGGCAAGGCGTTTTGAACTGCATACGACCCTGTTTGATTAAGGCATTGCATCGGTCGGACTTAACGTGCAAAAACGCGCAAAAAATTGCATTCGCGTCGCACGCAACTTGTTATGTTCAATGTGGGTTTTGTAGCATGCCGCTTTCTGATCAATTGATGATTGGAGCCGCGATCTGGCCCGAGCTTTTTGATCCTGAGTTTCGACCGGTGATGGGAGAAGTTAGTGAGCGGTGTTTAATTATCGATCAAAAGCACAGTGCACCAGGCCGCACAAGAACCTTTGACGCAGAAAATGAAATTAAAGGTCAGCAATAAATTCCACGAGAAATTCGGCAAAATTTTGTTCAACCTGTCGGCCAATTTCTTTCACTTCTTCATGCGTGATTTTTTGTTTCGACAGTCCGGCTGCAAGATTTGTTATGCAGCTGATGCCGCAAACGCGTAGACCCATGTGTTTAGCGGCAATGGTCTCGGGGACAGTCGACATTCCCACTGCTTGTCCACCCACGTTTTGCAGGAATCGAACTTCGGCCGGAGTTTCGTAAGTGGGTCCGCTAACGCCACAGTAAATACCGGTGGTGTGGCGAACGCCACGTCGTGACAGAATGGACTTAAGGCGCTCAAGCATTTCGCGATCGTAAGCCTCGGACATGTCCGGAAATCGAAGCCCAAGTTCTGCGATATTTGGGCCGATCAGCGGATTTGTTCCCATGAGATTAATATGATCGCGAATGAGCATGAAATCCCCCGGGTGCATTTGAGGATCAAGGCCGCCGGCGGCGTTCGTCAAAATGAGTTTTTCAATTCCGAGTTGAGCCATAACACGAGTGGGGTAAACCACGCGTTCCATCGGGTGACCTTCGTAAAAATGAATTCGCCCTTGCATAATCACAACCGGGGTTTCTTCGACTCGTCCCAAAATCAAGTTCCCGGGGTGTCCGTCAACGGTTGATGGAGCAAAGTGGGGGATATCTCCGTAAGAAATAGAGGCTTCAACACTCACGGACTTTATAAAATTGGACAGCCCGGAACCAAGAGTGAGGCCAACTCGCGGCCGCAATTTGGAGTTCCTACGAATATAATCGATTGATTCTTTCAGTTGTTGCAAAAGCACCATGGCCACAAGCCTAGCGGCTTAAGCGCGAATCAGCAAGTGTGTCGGCAACAAGAGATTGTCTGGGGCAGCCAGTCTCACCAATTTCTATCGCCTGAGAAAGCATTGCTTCGGCGAAAACAAGTGAATTTTGCGAATTCGAAAAATATCGGCACAGGGTCTGGCCGCTTTTAATTTTTTCGCCAAGGTGGACGCACATTTCGATTCCCGCAGAATGGTCGACTTGGTCCGTGGCCGACTTTCGCCCACAACCGAGTTCTATACCGGCAAGACCAATCTGTTCCGTTTGCATATTTGTGACAAAACCAGATCGCCGGGCCTTGATTTCGGCGCTAAATTGCGCAACTGGCCGTTTTTGAATTTCAGCCGGACCCTGATATTCAAGAAGCTTCTCAAATGACCGCAGCGCAGCTCCCGAAACAAGAAGCTCGGTTGCTAAATTTCGCGCGTGCACAATATCCGATGACTTTTTTGCAAGTAAAATGGCGTGCGCCGAAAGCTCCACCGAAAGGTCGCGAGTCGGTTGGTAAAAATCATAGCCATTTACGATGTGGGAGCGTCCTTGCAAAATTTCGTAGCACTCTTGAACTTCAACAGCGTTACCAATAAACCGACCCAGGGGTTCATTCATATTGGTAATCAGGGCAGTTACTCGGATGCCGTTTTTTTCTCCTGTAGTCTTAAGCAGTAGGGCGAGTTTTCGCGCCTCCGAAATTGTTTTCATGAGCGCGCCGGAGCCGTATTTTACATCAAGAACAAGACCCGTTAAACTTTCGGCGAGTTTTTTTGACATAATGCTGGCGCATATCAGCGGCAAGCAATCTACAGTTGAAGTGACATCCCGAAGGGCATAGAGTTTTTTGTCGGCAGGGCAAATATCTTTGGTTTGCCCCATAACTGAAAAATAGTGGTCTGTGACGTAGGACTCAAATTCCCTCCGACTCAAGTTAACGCGAAAACCCGGAATCGACTCATATTTATCGAGCGTCCCCCCGGTGTGACCGAGGCCTCGGCCTGAGATCATGGGTGTATAAACTTCGGCCGCCGCAAGAATTGGCCCAATAAGTAGCGAGGTTTTGTCGCCAACCCCTCCCGTACTGTGCTTGTCGACACGCGCGGCAGGCAGGTGCGAAAAGTCAAAATGATCCCCCGAGCGAAACATAGCCTCTGTAAGAGCGGCCGTTTCGTCGTCATTCATGCCGTTAAACCACACAGCCATCGCCCACGCCGCCATTTGATAATCTTTGAAATCCCCATTGGTAAATGAGCGAACGATCCAAGCGACTTCTTCGCGGCTATGGTGACCACCTGATTTCTTCTTTTTTATGAGCTCGGCTGGGATAAAGGACACAGTCAATTCCTGAAGGTTACGCGCTAAAATTAGCAAGTGACGGTAAAAGTATAGCCAACTATTATCGAGACATGCTCGAAGCGCAACATATAATCATCGAAGGGCTCGTTCAAGGGGTAGGCTTTCGCTTTTTTACCAAAACGAGTGCTGAAAAATTAAAACTTACCGGGTGGGTAAGAAACTTGGCTGACGGGCGGGTTGAGGCGTTTATACAGGGCGAATCAATGGCGCTTGATCAAATGGTTGAACACTTACGGCGGGGGGCCCAGCGGGGGCGCGGTGAAAAATTGAAGAAACGTAAAATCGGCTTGTAAGATAAAGTT
>JAJYHS010000222.1 GCA_021784635.1 bacterium | reverse complement strand
CGATTTTGCCCCAAACGCAGGTTGGATGGCGGGATTTTAAACCGAAGTACCACAATCTGACTCAAGCGTGCAAAGCTAAAAAATTCCAAGAAAAGTCAAGAATCAACTGCCAACGGAGGTCAAAAACGTTAAGCGCGGTTGACGAAATCGCCACTCTTACCGAATGGAGTGTACCCTGAGTTATCATGTCGAGCCAAAAAACTCCACATCGCTGCAAGCGAAATTCAGATTCATTTGTCCCCGACCCGATTCACAATATATGCTTGTACTATGAACAAACGTAAGCGGATATTTATCGCCCTTGGCGTGCTTTTATCAATAATTATTATTTATTTCGGTTATCAAGAAATAATGTACGCCGCAACCGACGACGCGCAAGTTGAGGGGCACGCGGTATTACTCGCCCCTAAAGTTGGCGGTTTTGTAAAGGCTGTTTACGTTATCGAAGGGCAAAAAGTGCAGAAGGGGCAATTGCTCGTACAAATCGACGATCGCGATTATAAAAACGCATTGGCTCAGGCCCAAGGTGAACTCAGCAGTATTCAAGCGAACGAACAACAGGCGAAGCGAAATTTTGACCGTTTGTCTGAATTGTTTAAGAATGGGGCCGCATCTCGCCAACAATACGATATTGCTTCGACAATGTATCTGAGTACGAAAGCGAAATTACAAACCATTTCAGCAAGGGTCGCGCAAGCGCAATTAAATTTAGAAGACACACAAATAGTCGCACCAGAAAACGGAGAGATCGCTAGAACTTCGGTTGAGGTCGGCCAGTTAGCCAGCACCGGAGTACCGCTTATCGGTTTTGTTTCTTCTGCCGACCGATGGATCATTGCAAATTTTAAAGAGACAGATCTGGCGGGGATTCATATTGGAGCCAAAACCGACATCTCCGTCGACGCCGTTCCGTCGCAAAATTTTGAAGGCCGAGTCGAATCTATAAGTTCCGCCACAGGAGCAACGTTTAGTCTTTTGCCACCGGATAATGCAACCGGAAATTTCACGAAAGTCGTGCAACGAGTGCCCGTTAGAATCGAATTGCCAAACCTCACAAGCCACGAAATTGACGAATTGCGTGTCGGACTTTCAGCGGACGTAAAAGTACATAAACATTAGTGGATCAAATCGTATGGGTTTAAGCCGCCAATCGAAACTCATCGTGTTTGTGGCCATCGTGGCGTCACTTCTTGAAATTATCGACGTCTCGATTGTCAACGTTGCGCTCCCCGATATGATGGGCAACCTCGGCGCTACGCTTGGTGAAATCAGCATGGTGGTGGCGGGCTATGCCATTGCCAACGCAATTGTTTTACCGGCTTCAGCTTGGCTTGGTGAACGATTCGGGCGCCGGCGCTATTTTCTCGGCTGCATTTTGATTTTTACCGCCGCATCTGTTGCTTGCGGGCTCGCACCAAATCTCATTTTGCTGGTCATTTTTCGAATCTTTCAGGGCTTGGCTGGTGGAGCGCTTTTGCCGACATCGCAGACTTTGATTTTTGAACAATTTCCGGTCGAAGACGCCGGCATCGCCGCCGCAATTTTTGGCATGAGCGTTTCGGTCGGCCCCGCGTTGGGGCCCGTACTTGGCGGGTATTTGACCGATACCTTTGGCTGGCGCGCGATTTTTAATATTAATTTGCCGCTCGGAATTATGGCATTTTTTGTCGGTCTAACCTGTATTTTTGACCGCGAACAAAAAGGCTCAAAACGTGAACCGGGCGCACTCGATTCCATTGGCCTGGCTCTATTGATTGCCGGCATCGGCTGCTTACAGTTTTTACTTGAGCGCGGTCAAGCCGACGATTGGTTTTCGTCAACAAGAATCGTGATATGCGCCATCGTCTCCGCCATCAGTATCCCCGTTTTTGTGTGGTGGGAGTGGCGCGCAAAGCACCCCATAATCAATATTCGGTTATTCAAACACTCCACAGTGCACAATGGGGTTTTTCTTTCGGGGCTTCTTGGATTTTTTCTTTACGGCCTTGTATTTATCTTACCCGTATTTCTCACTCGTGCCTTTCATTACGATGCCACTCAAATCGGCGTGCTATTTATTCCCGGCTCATTGTTAACAATGGCGATAATGCCCTTTGTCGGCCGCATGATGCGCGCGCGAGTCAATCCTAAAATTTTAATTTTCATCGGATTCTTTTCGCTCGAGATCTGCCTGTTACTCATCACGCAATTTTCGCCAATGACATCCGAATGGGATATGCTCATCATGCTGTTTGTTCGCGGTTTCGCCCTTGCGTTTTTGTTTGTTCCAATCAACTCCTCAATTCTTAGCCAATTCGTTTCACCAGAAATGGGTGAAGTCGCCGGCCTTCTCAACTTTTTTCGGCAAGTCGGCGGCAGCATGGGTATCGCTTTTATT
This sequence comes from bacterium, assembly GCA_021784635.1. Taxonomy (GTDB): domain Bacteria; phylum Bdellovibrionota; class Bdellovibrionia; order Bdellovibrionales; family UBA1609; genus RBG-16-40-8. The sequence goes on along the minus strand of JAJYHS010000222.1, from coordinate 497 downwards.
GCCACGCTCATGTCGTCGCGCATGCGGCAAAACTATTCGAACTTGGCATCGCATGTTTCATTGCTGAGCATGGCGGGACGAAGTGCGTATTTTCAAACAAAGGAAATGCTCGCATCACGTATGAGCCGTCTCGTTGGTTGGTCCGCGTTTAACCGCGCCACGCTTGAAGTTCTGCGATTTCGCGTACTCAACCAATCATTTATGCTGACGTTCTTGCAAATCATGTACGTCATGATGGTAATTATCGCGTTAGTTTTTATTCCGCTTTACCGGCTCACCTACCGCAAACTGAATCGCTAATTGCCAATGCCTCGCGAATCGGATCAGTCGCAAGGGCGACAAAAGCGCTGAGTTTTGCGCTTACGAATCTTTGCGCTGGGTATACGAAATGAACTGGCGATGGTACCGTTGTCCATCCCGGCAAAACCGGTACAAGTTTATTTGACGCCAATTCATTGCGGCAAATATACGGGGGCAAAAGCGCAATACCCGCGCCT
>JAJYHS010000270.1 GCA_021784635.1 bacterium | reverse complement strand
GTGTTTTTTTACGCGCGACTTCATCTTTTTAGCCGATTGATTCCGATATTCTAATCTCACTTTAAACCTCGCTCTTAAACTATTACCCGGCGTTTAACGCACAATCCGTCACTTACCAGCCGCTTTGCCCGCTTTACGACGAATTCGCTCATCCGCATATTTAATGCCCTTTGCCAAATACGGTTCGGGCGGACGGTAGCTGCGAATTTGTGCCGCAACTTGACCGACTTGGGACCGATCAGCCCCCGTAATCAAAATTTTAGTTTGTTTTTCAACTTTAATCTCAATCCCCTCAGGAATAGCAAAATTGATCACATGACTAAAACCAAGATTCAGTTCTAGCTTCTTCCCTGAAACAGCGGCACGGTAACCAACGCCGTTCAATTCAAGTTCTTTTGACCAACCTTTGGCAACTCCCGTCACCGCATTTTGCAAAAGCGCTCGCGCCAACCCGTGATACTTTGCGCTTTCGCCATCGGCACAAAGCAGGGTCACTTGGCCCTCTTCAATTTTAGCCGATATTTTCTTCTCAAGCGGCACCACAAGCGTATGCTTTGCGCCTTTTACCTGAAGACTCTTTTGCGGCGTCAACGTAACTTGAACACCCTTTTGCAAATAGACTGGAGATTTTCCGACTCGTGACATATACACCTACCAAATTCGAAATAGTAATTCGCCACCCAATTTTTGTTCTTTTGCTTCTTCGCCAGTCATGATGCCCTTGCTGGTGCTCAGTACGGCCACTCCATCACCATCACGCACATTCGGAATCGCTTTTGCCGCCAAATATTTTCGCAAACCGGGCGTGCTTTCGCGTACAATTTTGCGGATAATCGGGTCACCTTTGGGGTTATAGCGCAAATAGACTCGCATCATGCCTTGCTTGCCATCGCGAGCGATTTTGAAACTCCGAATGTAACCATTCTTCTGCAAGATTGACGCTATACCAACACGCATGTTCGAGGACGGCACATCGACTTTTTCGTGTTTTGCCAGTCCCGCATTGCGTATTCTTGTCAAAAACTCAGCAACTGTATCCATTTCTCAGTAACTCCTTTTATTTCCGGAATGGCATGCCCAGCGCTTCAAGAAGCGCACGACCTTGCTCGTCAGTTTTACCAGAAGTGCAAATGGTAATGTTCATACCGCGCATCATGTCCACTTTTTCGTACTCAACCTCAGGGAAAATAATTTGCTCTTTTACGCCCATATTGTAGTTGCCGCGTCCATCAAACCCTTTTGGCGAAAGACCGCGAAAATCGCGAACGCGAGGCAAACTAAAATGGATGAGTTTCTCAAGAAAAACCCAGGCTCGTTCACGGCGTAGAGTTACCGTGGCACCCAACGGAATTCCTTCGCGCAATTTGAAATTTGAAATGGCTTTTTTGGCGCGTGTTATCAGCGCCTTTTGCCCGGCGATGGCGGTCAGCTCATCCACTATGTTATTCACGATTTTTGGATTCTTAACCACTTCACCTGTGGATACGCTTAAAACGACCTTTTCAAGCCTTGGCACCTGGTGAACATTTGCTGCATTCAGTTGCTTTTTCAACTGGGGCACGACTTCATTTTTATATTTATCAAATAATGCGCTCACTGCATTTCTCCCGCTTGGCTCATCACAAAACTTCTGGAGCCAACGATATAATTTTCACAAACTTCTTTGCGCGCAACTCTCTAGCCACGGGACCAAATATCCGAGTGCCAACTGGCTCAAGGGCTGCGTTGATAAGAACCGCCGAATTGTCGTCAAACCGCAAATAGCTGCCATCAGCCCGGCGTAGTTTCTGCGTTGTTCTTACGATGACCGCTTTCGCAACATCGCCTTTTTTCACTTTAGAATTAGGCATCGCGTCTTTCACGGACACGACAATAATGTCGCCAATCTGAGCATATCGGCGCTTACTACCGCCGAGAACTTTCAAGCACTGGACTTCGCGAGCGCCTGAATTATCGGCGACCTTCAATCGCGTTTGCATCTGAATCATACTTCAACTCCCGCGACCTGTTTGGATTTTTCAACAACTTCAGCTAACGTCCAACGTTTTGTTTTGCTCAATGGACGCGTTTCATAAATGCGAACTAAATCACCTTGCTTCGCCTCGTTTTTTTCGTCGTGCGCCTTAAAGACGGACGACTTGCGAATATATTTGCCATAACGAGAATGTTTCACGAGCGAAAAAACTTGCACTGAAATTGTTTTGGCCATTTTATCGCTGACTACAACGCCAACAACTTCGTTTCGTTTTTTTCTTGAAGTGTTCGTCGCAGTTTTTTTCTCTGAATTTGACATAATTACCTCAATTATCTCGACAGTTTTGCTGACAGAAGAGTGTTAATACGCGCCAAATCTCGACGAAGCGCTCGCACCGAAAGCGGATTGCCGAGCTGACCGAGCGTCAGTTTCATCTTGGATTGAAATAATTCTTCGCTCATTGTCTGACGGCGCTTACGTAATTCTTCAACAGTCAGATCTTGTATGTCTTTGTACTCCATAATTACTCTCTCATTCGCGACTTAAAAATTTAGTTCGAATCGGCAATTTGTGTTGCGCAAGACGAAACGCATCTTCGGCTTGCTGCCGAGTCACTCCGTTAATTTCAAACAAAATACGTCCCGGTAAAACATTAGCAACCCAAAGTTCAGGCGCACCCTTTCCGCTACCCATCCGAACTTCGGCGGGCTTTTTGGTGATGGGACGATCCGGATATACTCGCATCCACAATTGTCCGCCGCGCTTTACCGAACGGCTAATCGCAATCCGGCTCGCTTCTAACTGGCGTGCGGTCACGCGACCTGGAGCCATCGCCGCTAGCGCGTAATCTCCAAATGATATTGTGCTACCGCGATAGGCAACACCCTTGAAGCCATCGCGATGTTGACGACGCCATTTAACCTTCTTTGGACTTAACACGATTGGCCTCCTGAACTTCTTTAGCCGACATAATATCGCCGCGATAGATCCAAACTTTTACGCCGATCAAACCATATGTCGTAAGCGCTTCTGCTGTTCCGTAGTCGATATCGGCGCGCAAAGTATGAAGTGGAACGCTCTTTTCGTTGTACCATTCAGTACGCGCAATCTCGGCACCATCTAAACGGCCAGCTACCATGACTTTGATTCCACGCACACCACTTCGAAGCGATGCGGCCATCGCCATCTTGATCGCTTTTCGCCACGAAACGCGCTTCTCAAGTTTCAGTGCAATGCTTTCCGAAACCAATTGCGCGTCTAAATCAGGCTTACGCACCTCTTGAATATTCACGAAAACTTCGCTCGGCGTGAGTTTCTGGATGTCGGCCTTCAACGCATCGATTCCAGTACCTTTTTTACCAATGACAACACCAGGACGGGCAGTTGAAATAATGACTTTAAGCTTTTTTGCCGCGCGCTCCATTTCGATTTTTGCAACACCCGCGTGCTTCAATTTATCTTTTATGTACTTTCGTAATTTAAAGTCTTCGTGCAAATTTTCGGCATATTGTGCGCCTTTGGCGAACCATCGCTAGTCCCAAGTGCGAATGACTCCTACTCGTAAACCGATCGGATTGACCTTTTGACCCAAACTCCACCTAACCTTTCGTGTCTATGTTCTCTCATCCAAGACGAGCGATATGTGACTCGTTTTTTTTCGCACCGTAAAGGCGCGCCCTTGAGCTCGAGGACGAAATCGCTTCAAATCCGGTCCTTCGTCAACAAGCACGGTTTTCACAAATAAATTATCTACATCGATGACTTTTTTCTGTTCCGCATTTGCAACGGCTGACTCCACAAGTTTTTTCATAAACACTGCGGTCTTTTTTGGCATAAAAGCCAAAATCCGAATTGCATCGTTCACATTTTTGCCGCGAATTGCGTCAGCGACAATTCGCGCTTTTTGCGAACCTACGCGCACGTATTTCAAATCTGCTTTAACTTCCACGGTTAGGCTCCTTTCGCGGGAGCAGCTGCCGCTTCAGCTTTACGCTCAGAGTGACCGCCAAACTGACGTGTCGGGGCAAATTCACCGAGCTTGTGGCCAATCATGTTTTCCGTCACATAAACCGGCACGAATTTTTTGCCGTTATGAACCGCAAACGTCAGCCCAACCGCTTCAGGTAGAATAACCGAACGACGCGACCAGGTTTTAATTACCTTGCGATCGCCCGATTTAACCGCTGCGTTTATCTTCTTTAATAAGTGATGATCCAAAAATGGACCTTTTTTAACCGAACGACCCACAGCTCACATTCCTTTCACATTTCTACGTCTAACAATCATTGAATCTGTGCGTTTATTATTGCGAGTTTTAAAACCTTTGCACGGTTTGCCCCACGGCGTGACCGGATGATGCCCTTTACCAACGCCTTCACCGCCACCATGAGGGTGATCGATTGGGTTCATCGCCATACCACGAACAGACGGCCGGATACCGCGCCAACGGCGACGGCCTGCTTTACCCCAACTAATATTTTCGTGATCTGTATTACCAACTTGACCAATTGTTGCTCGACAAACCGATAAAACTTTGCGGACTTCGCCAGAGGGCAAACGCACCTGACTGTACTCGCCGAGTCTACCGATTAAAACGGCACCGGCACCGGCACCACGTGCAATCTGGGCACCTTTACCAGGACGAAGCTCGATATTGTGTACGGTTGTACCTGCGGGAATCAAACTCAGTTTTTTTGTGTTGCCCGGCTTAATATCGGCTGAATCTCCCGACAACACGGTGTCGCCGACATTGAGCCCAACCGGAGCCAAAATATAGGATTTTACTCCATCGACATAAGAAATAAGCGCGATTCGGCAAGTCCGATTTGGATCGTACTCAATAGCTACAACCTTCGCAGGGACACCGGTCTTATCTCGCAAAAAATCAATAAAACGATAACGCCGTTTATGACCACCGCCCTTGTGCCAAATCGTTATGGCTCCCGTATTGTTACGAGCCGCCTTACGCGACAGAGATCGCGTTAGAGATTTTTCGGGTCTCGACTTCGTAATTTCAGAAAAATCATAACCAGTCATTTCACGCCGGGACGCTGTTACTGGCCGATATGTTCTAACTCCCATCGACTATGCTCCTTCAAATAGGCTGATCTTTTCGCCAGGCGCTAAACGAACCATTGCCTTTTTCCAGTATTTCACCGAGCTGAAACCTAATTTGTTTCGCGTCGCCCGCCCTCTGCAAACCGCCGTTTTCACCGATCGCACTTTCACTCGAAAAAGCTTTTCAACGGCATTTTTGACTTCGTACTTATTGGCCGCGCGATCAACTTCAAATACGTAAATACCTTGTTCGGTAAGAACGCTGTTTTTTTCCGAAACAAGAGGCCGCTTGATAATCTGATACATACCTATTGACCTCCACCTTCAGCTTTAGACGCTTTCGCATGATCAAGCCCGCAACGAACGGCAATCTCGCTCAAGGAGTCTTTTGCCAAAACCGCGCTGTCGTATTTTAGAAGATCATAAACGTTAAGCCCGGCGACCGTGTAATAGCGAACTTTTGGCATATTGCGAGCGGCTCGAGACATCAATTTATCTTCTTTGCCCGAAATCAAAACTGTTTTTTTCAGGCCTAATTTATTAAGTCGACCAGCCAATTCCTTTGTTCGCCCCTCTGTGGACGTCATTTCATTCAACACAACGAGATGGCCGCTTGCAAAAAGATGAGAGAGTGCCGATTTTAAACCTTCTTGCTTCAATTTTTTGGGAAGAACATATGAATAATCTCTTGGCTTCGGCGGAAAGACCGTGCCGCCGCCGACAAGAACCGGCGACCGCGACGAACCTTGACGTGCTGAACCCGTTCCTTTTTGCTTAAATGGCTTTTTGCCGCCACCACTAACTTCACCGCGGGTTTTTGCTTTGTGTGTTCCGCGGCGCCGCGAAGCAAGCTGCCACCTAATCACAGAATGAAGCACAGACTTTTTCACTGGCTGTTCAAAAATCTCAGATGACAAATCGACTTGGCCGACCTTTTTATTTTCCCAATCAACAACGTCTACCTTAGCCATAAATTATGCTCCACTCACCTTCGTCAGTTGAACTAGAGAATTCGCCGCCCCAGGCACTGCCCCTCGAACGATGATCACGTTTTCTTCAGGGACAACATCTAAAATCGAAAGATTTTTAACCGTTACAGTTTCATCCCCCAAATGGCCCGGAAATTTCTTGCCCGGCATCACACGACCCGGCCACGTACGGTTACCGCTTGAGCCAGGACTACGATGAAAGCCAGAACCGTGAGCCCCTGGTCCGCCTTGATTGTTCCAACGGCGCATAACTCCCATGAAGCCTTTGCCTTTTGATGTTCCGGTAACTTTAACCGTATCGCCAACTTTTAAACTCTCAATGCTTACACGAGAACCGACAGCGACGCCCTCGGGGATGTTCAATCGAAGTTCTCGAACAAAATGAGCTCCGTTTTCAAAGCCCGTTCCTTTGAGATGGTTTTTTTCAGATTTACTCGTGCGTTTGGCGCGTTTCGGGCAAAATGCAACTTGAACAGCTACATAGCCCTCTTTTTCTTTGGATTTTATTTGCGAAACTAACATTGGTTCGTACCGCAATACAGTGGCGGATTGCATTTCACCTTTGTCGTTGTAATACGAAGACATACCCACTTTGAAAGCGTAGAGACTATCTAGTTCAATAGTCTTTGATTCATTTTCGCTCATTTTTACACCGCCGAGAGTTTGATTTCGACATCGACACCCGCTGAAAGATCAAGTTTCATCAGTTGATCGATAGTTTGTTGCGTGGGTTCTAGAATATCGAGCATTCGTTTATGCGTTCGTATTTCAAACTGTTCGCGAGATTTTTTATCCACGTGTGGCGAGCGCAGTACTGTATAACGGTTAATTCTCGTCGGGAGCGGAATCGGCCCGGCAATTCTTGCACCAGTACGGCGTGCAGTTTCAACGATCTCTTTCGTCGATTGATCTAACAGTTTGTGGTCAAAGGCTCTTAACCGGATTCGTATGCGCTGGCTTTGCATGGTATTCTCCAAAATTCTCCGCAAATAACGACCCTTTCCGTGAGATATTGAAAGATGTCGGTATCAGGCAATCATACAATTCGCGCAATTTTTAAAATCATGAAGCGCGCGCGCCCGACTCGAACCTTTTTGTCTCAAGAAATAGGTCAAGACTACGAGACCGCGAATATGCCGTTTGAGCGCAATGTTTGTCAACTGGAGAATGCCCAACAGTAAAGCATACTGCCGTAAGAAGTTACGCCTGCGATTACCGGCCCATTTTCGCCAAGATTTCCTGCTCCACCTTGGGTGGCACCATGGCGTACTCTAGAAATTCCATGCTAAATGTGGCTCGCCCTTGTGATATGGAGCGAAGGTCAGTCGCGTAGCCAAACATGGTCATAAGTGGCATTTCGGCACGTATAATTTGTACTGACCCTCGGGGCATCATGCCATGAACCTTGCCCCGCCTTGAATTCAAATCGCCTATGACATTCCCCATGAATTCGTCTGGGGTGGTCACCTCTACTTTAAATATTGGCTCAAGAAGCTGTGACCTGGAGTTACGAAGCGCCTCGCGAAAGGCATTTGCCGCAGCTATTTTAAAAGCCATAGCCGAAGCTTCGTCTGGCCGCACAACGGCCGATTTCAGCCGAACCATGACATCGATCAACGGATATCCCGCCAAAGCGCCCACTTCGCTCGACTCGTGTGCTCCGGTCTTGATCGCCCGCAAAAACTCGTCGGTCAGATTTGCGATGGGCTTTTCAGGCGGGTGAAATTGAAAGCCGGTACCGCGTTGCGCCGGTGAAAGTTCAACCTCAACTTGGGCAAAGTGCTTTTTTTCAGCAATTTCACGCTGAAAGGTGCCGGTTGCGGAAACCGTTGAAGTAATGGTCTCGCGAAACGAAACCATCGGCTTGCCGACGTTAGCTTGCACCTTAAATTCTCGAAGAAGACGGTCCACCAATATTTCAAGATGCAGCTCACCCATTCCAGAAAGTAGCATTTGTCCCGTTTCGCTGTCTCGTCGAACTCGGCACGAGGGGTCTTCTTTTTGAAGACGTTCGAGTGCCTGCAACATTTTATCTTGATCAGCTTGTGACTTCGCTTCGATTGCGACCGAAATAACCGGTTCCGGAAAGTGAATGGTTTCAAGTAAAACAGGCCGACGAGATTCACATAGCGTATCACCAGTGGCCGTAAATTTAAGGCCGATCGCCGCGCCAATATCGCCGGCACTTAACGCTTGTATTTCTTGCCGGGAGTTCGCATGCATTTTAACCAATTTTTGGATACGTTCTTTTTTACCTTCGCGCGGGACAAGCAACTGCATACCCACTTTGATTTCGCCCGAATAGACACGCAAATAGGTCAACGTCCCAGCGAAAGGATCGGTGGCAATTTTGAAAGCTAACGCCGCAACCGGCTCATCACTCTGCGTTTTACAAATAATTTCTTTATCTGGCCGCTCCGGATCGTGCCCGACCACAGGGGGTACGTCGAGCGGGCTCGGTAAATAATCAATCACCGAATCGAGGAGCGGCTGTACACCTTTGTTTTTAAAGGCCGCTCCGCAAAGAACAGGCGTCGTTTTGAGTTCGAGCGTGCACTTGCGCAGAGTCGTTCGAATTTCTGTCGCCGTGATCGTTTCGCCGTTCAAATAACGAGCCATGATGCCGTCATCCCATTCGGCGATCGTCTCAAGAAGCTTTTCGCGGCCACTGGCAGCTTTTTCTTGCAATTCTTCAGGAATCGGCCCCGTCACAAATTCATCGCCTAGTCCCGATTTTGCCCAAATGACGGACTTTTGCTCAATCAAATCGACGTAACCGACAAAATCAGACTCTGCGCCAATCGGCATTTGGATTGCGACAGGATTCGCACCTAATTTCTCTTTGATTGTACGAACGCTCATGTCAAAGTCGGCGCCGACACGATCCATTTTGTTTATGAAACAAACGCGAGGAACTTTGTATTTGTCAGCTTGTCGCCAAACCGTTTCCGATTGCGGTTCAACACCATTAACTCCATCAAAAACAGCTATGGCGCCATCCAGTACACGCAACGAACGTTCCACTTCAACAGTAAAGTCTACATGCCCGGGAGTATCGATGATGTTGATACGATGGTTCTTCCAAAAGCAGGTGGTCGCCGCAGACGTGATTGTGATACCGCGCTCTTGCTCTTGTACCATCCAATCCATGACCGTATTACCTTCATGGACTTCGCCCATTTTATGACTTTTACCCGTGTAAAAAAGAATGCGCTCGGTTGTTGTTGTTTTACCGGCATCAATATGCGCCATAATACCGATATTGCGAGTTAACTTAAGATCGTCAGAATTCATTGGATGTATTCTATGCCATGCAATTCAAAAAGGTCCAGGCGCAAGTCGTGACGAATCGACGGATGCGCACGTTCGTACGCACCACCGTTAAAGCAACCAAATTAAATACCGTAATAGGCCGCTTTAACCTTCTACTACCAGTTGTAGTGGGAGAACGCCTTATTGGCTTCTGCCATCTTGTGAACATCTTCGCGCTTTTTAATGGCATTGCCGCGATTGTTGTAGGCATCTAACATTTCGCCAGCTAACCGCGCAGACATCGTTTTTTCTCCGCGCTCACGGGCATATATCACAATCCATTTCATAGCCAGCGATAACCGGCGAGAAGGACGCACATCGCATGGAACTTGGTATGTTGCCCCGCCGACGCGACGTGATCGCACCTCAAGGGAGGGTTTGCAGTTTTCAACCGCTTTTTTGAATACCGAAATCGGCTCTTCGCTGGCCACTTTGCCTTTGAGTTGCTCAAGTGAATCGTAAAAAATTCGCTCAGCCGTGCTACGTTTTCCGTCTAACATAATTTTGTTTATAAACTTCGAAACCGTCACATCATTGAAAATCGGGTCGGCAGCAACTTCTCGTCGGGAACTTTTCTTTCTACGCGCCATACTCTACCTCACGCCTTTTTGGGTTTCTTCGCGCCATATTTTGATCGACCACACATCCGGTTTTGCACACCTTGTGTATCAAGAACGCCTCGAATGATATGGTAACGAACCCCTGGCAAATCTTTTACCCGGCCGCCGCGAATGAGCACAACCGAGTGCTCCTGCAAGTTGTGGCCGATGCCAGGTATATATGAGTTCACTTCAAAACCGTTTGATAAACGAACACGCGCAACTTTTCGCAACGCTGAATTTGGCTTTTTGGGAGTGGTTGTGAAAACCCGGGTACATACCCCACGCCGTTGCGGACACTGTGTAAGCGCCGGTGATTTCGATTTTGACTTTTGCAATCGCCTTTGACTGCGAATCAACTGGTTAATTGTGGGCATCCAATTCCTCTTTCTTACGCTGGGCGCACAAGCTATCCCAGCCCTCTTTTTTTGTCAAATACGCTGCTTCGTCACGGTACTTGTTACTATTCTACCGTTTTACGTTCAAACCTGCGCACCTGCCGTGGTTGAAGCCCCAATCCCCATACCCGGCAATGCCGCCGAAGTTTCAGCTTCAGATTCATCCACGACTATTTTCCATCGCTTATAAGATGGCACACCCGTACCGGCCGGTATGAGCCGACCCATAATGATGTTTTCTTTTAAGCCGCGCAAATTGTCAGAACGCGATTGAATCGCCGCTTCTGTAAGAACCTTCGTGGTTTCTTGAAACGAAGCTGCCGATATCCAGCTTTCAGTGCTCAATGAAACCTTTGTGATCCCAAGGAGCAACGGTTCGGCTATCGCCGGTTTGCCGCCCTCTTTGATCGCCTTTTCATTCATCTCGTCAAAAAGATATTTCTCAACATTTTCACCCGAGATAAATAGCGTATCGCCAGGATCGTTCACCGAAACTTTTCGCAACATTTGACGCACGATAATCTCAATATGTTTATCGTTAATCGAAACACCTTGTAGCCGGTAAACTTCCTGCACTTCATTGAGCAAGTACGCGGCAAGTTCTTTATCGCCAAGCACGCGCAAAATATCATGCGGGCTGATCGGTCCATCCATCAGCGGCTCGCCAGCTTTTATAAATTCGCCTTCGCGAACCGTGACATGCTTACCTTTAGGAATTAAATATTCTTTCTGCTCGCCGATTTCCGGCGTGATAATGACCCGTTGTTTACCTTTGACGTCTTGACCGAAAGTCACATAGCCGTCGATTTCAGAAATGACCGCTGATTCTTTCGGTTTACGAGCTTCGAAAAGTTCCGCCACACGAGGCAGACCGCCTGTAATATCGCGTGTTTTCGTCGTCTGACGGTGAATTTTTGCGATCACATCGCCAGCATGAACTTCTTTGCCCTCTGAGACCAGAAGTTGCGCTCCCACCGGCAAAATGTACCGGGCCGGAATTTCACGATTCGGCAAATTCATTGTTTTGCCGCTCGAATCCGTCAGAGAAACAGTTGGCTTCGCATCGGCGCCTTTTGAATCCGTTATAACCTTGGTCGAAAATCCGGTCACAGCGTCCACTTGTTCGGACATCGTGACGCCCTCTTCAATATTGTCAAAGCGGATGATGCCGGTCATGTCGGCGATGATCGGGTTGGAATAGGGATCCCACTCCGCCAAAACGTCGCCCTTCTTAACGCTGTCACCTTCTTTTACGTTTAGCACCGAACCGTAAACAAGTTTAAACCGTTCACGTTCGCGCCCACTGTTATCAACAGTTGCGATTTCTCCGTTGCGGCTAAGTGTGGTGAGCTTGCCTGTGCGATTGGCGACGGCGTGCACATCGTGAAACTTGACCGTTCCTTCGTGACGGGCCGTATGCACGGATTGTTCAACCGCCAGGGACGCCGCTCCACCTAAGTGGAAGGTTCTCATGGTCAGCTGTGTGCCCGGCTCACCAATTGATTGCGCTGCTATAATGCCGACGGCTTCGCCAAGATTGACGATACTACCACGAGCCAAATCGCGGCCGTAACATTTCACGCAAACGCCACGATGCGCTTTACAAGTGAGTACGGAACGAATTTGCACGCGTTCAATACCCGCTTCATCTAATTTTCGTACAACATCTTCGGTTACTTCTTCATTGGCGGCGACAATCACTTCGTTTGTGTAGGGATCGGTTATATCTTCAAGCACAACACGACCCAAAATACGCTCCCCAATCGGCTGAATAACTTCACCACCTTCGAGCAGCGGGGTAATTGTCATTCCATCCGTGGTACCGCAATCGATTTCAGTCACGATCACGTCTTGGGCCACGTCGACAAGTCGCCGTGTCAGATAACCCGAATTCGCCGTTTTTAACGCCGTATCGGCCAGACCCTTACGGGCACCGTGCGTAGAAATGAAGTATTGTAGAACGGTAAGACCCTCACGAAAATTCGCGGTAATCGGCGTTTCAATAATTTCACCGGAGGGCTTAGCCATTAATCCCCGCATTCCGGCCAATTGACGAATCTGTGCGGCACTACCTCTCGCACCCGAATCAGCCATAATGAAGATCGGGTTAAAACTGGCACTTTCGACTTCTTTACCTTCGATTTTAAAGGTCTGAGTCTCAAGATTGGTCATCATTTCTTTAGCCACTTTATCCGCTGTCTGTGCCCAAATATCGACGACTTTGTTGTACCGTTCACCATCGGTAATGAGACCCTCGTCATACTGACGTTTAATCTCAAAGACTTGCTTTTCGGCATCCTTCAACAATTTTTCTTTATTTGCGGGAATCGCCATATGGTCGATGCAAATCGAAATACCGGCTTGGGTTGAAAACTTAAACCCAAGACGCATTAATTTATCAGCCAAAATCACCGTGGACTTTGCGCCCGCTAAACGGAATGACGAATCGATCAAATTTGCGATCGTTTTCTTTGTCATCACGCGATTGATTGCCTCAAACGGAACTTCGCGCGGCACAATGTCACTCAAAATTGCACGGCCGACGCTCGTCTCTTGGACTTTGCCATGAATTCGCACCTTACACGCCGCTTGCAAATCAATTTGGCCCGTTTCAAAAGCATAGATCGCTTCATCTATGCCGCTAAAGATTTTTCCTGTTCCTTTGGCGCCAACCCGAATACGCGTCATCCAATAAATCCCGAGTACGATATCTTGAGAAGGATTGATGATCGGTTTGCCGTGCGCCGGGCTCAATATATTGTTGGTCGACATCATCAGGACACGAGCTTCAACTTGCGCTTCGACAGAAAGCGGTACGTGTACGGCCATTTGGTCTCCGTCGAAGTCCGCATTGAATGCCGTACAGACAAGCGGATGTAACTGAATCGCTTTACCTTCATGCAAAATCGGCTCGAATGCCTGAATACCGAGGCGGTGAAGCGTAGGGGCGCGGTTAAGAAGCACAGGATGTTCTTTCACAACTTCTGAGAGGATATCCCAAACTTCGACTTCTTCTTCTTCAACGAGCTTTTTCGCTTGTTTGATAGTTGTGGCAAATCCACGCTCTTCAAGTTTGTTGTAAACGTAAGGCTTGAAAAGTTCGAGCGCCATCTTTTTTGGCAACCCGCACTGATGCAGTTTCAACTCGGGACCCACTACAATCACGGATCGGCCAGAATAGTCTACGCGCTTACCGAGCAAGTTTTGACGAAACCGCCCTTGTTTACCTTTAAGCATATCGCTCAACGAACGCAGTGGACGTTTGTTCGGACCGGTAAACGTTTTGCCACGCCGGCCATTATCAAGGAGCGCATCCACGGCCTCTTGAAGCATTCGTTTTTCATTTCGAATAATGATGTCCGGAGCATTGAGTTCTTCGAGCCGCCGCAGTCGATTATTTCGGTTAATCACACGCCGATAGAGGTCATTCAAGTCGGACGTCGCAAACCTGCCGCCATCTAAGGGCACCAAGGGGCGCAAATCCGGGGGAATAACGGGCAGCGCGGCGAGCATCATCCATTCTGGTTTATTTATTGAACCCTTAAACGCTTCGACGACTTTGAGCCGTTTCGATAGCTTTTTGATTTGCGCATCGGATTTCGTTTCTTTTAAATCCATCCGTAGTTTGCGGGATAGATACTCGATATCC
>JAJYHS010000183.1 GCA_021784635.1 bacterium | reverse complement strand
GCCTACAATTGCACCCGTTGCAGTCGACAGTTCCAGAAACATGGCGATTCGTACGTTGGTGACATGATCTTTTAAATAAACAGACCCGGCGCCACTAGAAACGGCTATGACGGAAATGATACTGGCCCCGATCGCTTGTTGGATCGGAATGTGCATCAGTAAAGTTAACACGGGAACGATGACTATCCCTCCGCCAAGTCCGCTAATTGAACCTATTACACCACCGAGCAACGAGGCTACGCCCACTTCAAAGAGCCACAACAAAGACGCCGCTGATTGCATATCCAAGACTTTCTAGAAATTGAATTGCTTTTCGAATCGATTTTTTTGGCATATATATGCCTGAAAATGAAATCACTTAAAAATATATAATTTCTATGAAACCTATTCCCAAAAGGAATGCTCGTTTTGGACGTAAATCACCTTAAGTATTTTTATACGGTTGCTAAGGAAGGTAGCTTTACTAAAGCCGCAAATTCTCTTCGAGTTCAACAACCGACCGTCAGCAAAATGATTCGCTCGCTTGAGATGCAGCTAGGATTTGTTCTTATCGAACGCGGCAAGAAGGGAATAACACTCACGAATTCCGGGACCCGGGTTTTCAAGTTATGCCAAGAAATCTTTGAACGAGTCGAGCAGATCGTCAACTGTTCTGACCCTGAAAATCAAGAGTGCGTCGGTTCACTCAATTTTGGCGCTAACGACGGTGTCTCATCGCATTTGATGCCAACCGTACTCAGCGTCTTTTTGCGCGACCATCCAAAAGCTCGTCCCTCTATTTTCAGCGGCAATTCCACTTTGATCTCTCGAGAAATTATCGACGGCAAAATCGATTTTGGATTATTTTTTGCAGCTCCTGAGCCGGGAGGTTTTGAATTAACGGAACTATTCCAGGTCAAGTTTGAGTTGGTTGTGGCGACGGCGGTACTTGAGCGCCAAGATATCGAACAAGTCACGAAACGTCTCATCGTGCCTCGCGAGATTGACTACGGAAAGTTTATGCCGCCGCCGGCTCTTCAAATGTTAAAAAGGAACGGCATAAGTTTCGACCATGTCATTACGACAAATACGTACGACTCGCAAAAGATGCTTGTTCAAGCGGGACTCGGAGCTGCCCTGTTGCCCTCATTCATGGTTTTTCGTGAACTTAGAAATGGAAAGTTAAAAGCCGTGTATCCGAACAAATCTTTTTTTACTTCGTTAAAGCTCATAAAACGCAATGGAAAGATCCTTTCTAAGAATTCTTCTGTTTTTCTTGATTATGTCGGGCGCTTAGCGCCCAGTATTATCGAGCCGACCTAAAAGCCGAGCTGCGCTTCGAGATTTTGTTTTAAGACTTGCGCGACCTCATTGCGGTCGACAGATTCACCGAGAACTTCTTCGATTGAGGTCATAATTGAAGATTGCATCCCGCACGGATTAATTCCCGAAAATGCCATCGGATCGTACGTAACGTTTAATGCGACTCCGTGATAAGTCACCCATTTGCGGCAGGCAATCCCGATAGAAGCAATTTTCTTGTCCCCGTTTGCGACCCACACGCCGGTACGCGAAATATGGCCCTGGGTATCTTTCGCGACTTTTTCGCTTGAAATCGCGGCCCCCTGTTTAGAGACCAGCGAGCCACCTTGAGCACTAATGCCAAATTTTGCAAGTGCTTCGGCAACTGCAGTTTCTAATGCGCGCATAAATCCGTGCAAATCACGAGCACCAAAATTTCGACGCGGCCGCGACAAATCTATTATCGGATATGCAACCAATTGACTGGGCCCATGATATGTCGCACGTCCGCCACGCGACACTTCAACAATTTCGCCCTGCCATCCATGTAAATCATCGGGTCCGGTTGCGCGCCCTAAAGTTACCGTCGGCGGATGTGAACAAAAAACAAGTGTATCTTCTATGCGCGACGATACAACGCTCTCTACAAGTTCAAGCTGCCGCCGGGTTGCTTCGCGATAATCAATTAGCCCCCAGTCGATAAAGTTCATGTTCTTGTTGCGGTGGTTGGCCGATTTGTCGTTTCGGTTCGCGACAACGGTTTTTGTATGATGTGAATGGCGTGGCCGAGTGTAGCTTCAGCGGCCTCCATCACCACTTCTCCAAGCGTCGGGTGCGGGTGAATCGTCAGCGCAAGGTCTTCAAGTCGCGCGCCCATTTCAATCGCCAAAGCTGCCTCGCTTATGAGATTGCTGACTTCGGGGCCCACCATATGTACGCCCAGAACAACATGCGACTTTTTATCGGCAATAATTTTCACGAAACCATCGGTCTCCATCAGTGAAACGGCTCGCCCGTTGGCCGCAAACGGAAATTTGCTGATCATAAGATCATTAAAACCACGCGCGGCACATTCCGACTCGAGCAGCCCGACACTGGCAATTTCAGGATCGGTAAATACAACTGCCGGGACGGTCTTAACATCGTACGCTCGGTTCATGCCGCCAATGACTTCGGCAACGAGCACTCCTTCGTGACTCGCTTTATGCGCGAGCATTGGCTGCCCCGCAATGTCACCTATTGCAAAAATGTGAGCGAAATTTGTCCGCCTTTGGGAGTTCACCTTAACGAAACCCCGCTCATCAATTGCGACACCGACTTTTTTTAGCCCCGTTTGATCGGAGTTTGGCCGCCGGCCCACAGTTAGTAAAATTTTGTCACATTCGATTTTTTCAGTCTTCCCTGAAAGTTCGTATTCGACGATGTACGACGAATCCTTTTTGTCGCCCATTTTCTTATAAGCTTTTGCTTTGGCGCCAAAAATCACATTCACTCCGCTTTTCTTTAACTTTCGCTCCACAATTTGTACACATTCACGGTCGGCAACACCGTTTAAAAGCGCAGAGCCCGCTTCAAGCACGGTTACTTCACTCCCCAATTTTCTCAGGCAAGACCATA
>JAJYHS010000254.1 GCA_021784635.1 bacterium | reverse complement strand
CCAAACGTTCTTTGTTGCCTTTGCCTAAAACTTTAAGCCATCCTTCAGTCACGTTGAAGTCTGAAACATCGAGTGCAATCAATTCACTGACGCGGCAACCGACACCGAAAAGAAGCAGCAATGCGATTCGATTGCGGGCCGTGGTGTAAGCATCACTACCGTCACACGCGCGATACAGTTTTTCAAACTCTGCAAATGTCGTCGGCTTCGGCAAAGACACGCGCACTTTTGGCAGCCGCAATTGGCGAAGGTGTGGGGCCTTTTCGCCGTGACGTTCGCAAAATTTGAGATACGTCCGCACGCTCGAAATCACCCGCGCCTGCGAGCGCACACCCAAATTCTTTTTACCTAAAAATTCATAGAACAATTCGATTTTTTTGCGCGACTTCAAAAATTCCTCATAGAGTTCGAGATCGCGACGATAGGCCATCACGGTATTTGGAGACCGCCCCCGCACATTTTGAAGTTCGTCGAAAAAATCCACCCAATGGGTCAACATCACACCCTCCTATAAACGAATTGGCAAAATAGCACACACCTTGCGCAGTTTGCACCTTCAAATAAATATGAGATTAAATTGATGTTATTTACTGAGGCATTATTATTAAACATGAAGATCGACCTTTTGTGAAGAGTCCAGTTTAATTTGACGCAATCAAGTCAATAATCAGTTAATTCCGGCGTCCGCGATTACGGATCAAGAATTAGATTTATTCGAAGCCCGTCATTGTTGAGATTTGACCGGCTGGGTTACCATTAGCGTCGAAAACTTGAAGTTGTATGGACGCATTAAACTCTTGACTAGAGTTAATATCACTAGACTGCAGCCAAAGTTGTTGTCCCGTCCCTTGAACCGGATTCATTTCGACGTCAAAAAGTCCGTTTGAAAAGCTCGTCGTCCCAGGGATGCTATCCCAAACTGAATACGTAATGTTACCCTGGCTATCGATAAATTTCATAAGTAGCTCAAAACTGCGAACGGGGTTGCCCGAACTATCAATATTGTATCCATCGACAAAAATGACGTCGACGTGCTGTAGACCAGAACTTTCAGCGAAAACCGGTTGGGGCATCCCAGAACTTGACGACCATTGCGAAGATAAAAGTCCCATGTCGTTAAAAGCGAGCACGCTCCACACCGGCCGTGAGGAGTCACTTTCAGCATAAAATGCGAGTGCGGTTTGGTCTTGATTTAAAAGCCCTTGAGTACTCGAGGTTGCACCCGTCGGGTTGACTGTCGTTGACGAAGATCCAGTCGAAGAATTTGTGCCCGTATTCGAAGTGCTACAACTTTGGGCGAGAATGCAATCGTAGAGGCTCGCCAAATTGGACGACGAAATTTGCGGCGTCGACGTGCGATACTGATAGGCGCAGCCGCCGGCAAATACTACGGTTGCAACCAGTGCCGCAACCGCGAGAATTTTGTGCATCATTGAGTCGACCCGTTTTACGATTTTCAAACATCACCTCATTGACAATATTGGCCCGTTTGAACTTGATCCGTAAAACCGACGCTTGCGCCGCAGTACACAGATCCGTACCCGCCTTCAGCGACTTCATCGACATCCAGGTAGCCGGTCATGCCCGGAAATTGACTGCACACGCGTGTCCCATTAGCGATATAAGCATCCGGTACTACAATTTGAGCCTGAACCGGGCCATTCGCGATCAACGTAATATTTTGACCGAGCGAACCGTCAAATTCTCCGTTCGGGCTCGCGTTGCCATTAGGTGGCATAAGCTGATAAACCCCGGCGGGTAGGCCGCCACCGGCCGCGCAAGGTATGCCACCAAATACATCTAATTGGCCGGTCACGTAAGAGGCTTGATTAGTGGCAATACCTGTAGAAGTGTTCGCGGCGAAATCCAAAATGACCATGGCTTGACCTGAAGTTGCAATGCCTGCGCCAACAAATCCCGTTGTATAGCCATTGTAACCAGGCATACCGGGAACGCCGTATTGACTTCCCCACCAACCATTATTGTTGTAATAGCCGTAGGGATTCGTGTTGTTACTCGAGTGCGAACACCCGGTGATGAAGGCAAAAGCTATCGCTACTGCGCTTAAGAATTTTATTGTTTTTGATTTCTCCATATAAAACCCTCGCGTTTTATTGTAATTGTCCGTTCAAAGCTTCGTTTAAATTCAAACCCGTGAACGTGCCCAATTCCGTATACGTGATAGGTGGCTCCGATGCCGGTGTTGTAACGGTCGGATAGAGCGAACTTTTTGTTTGAATCGAATCACCGCCGTTAAAGAATGAACCGCATTGATAGGGGCCAAGCGTAATAAACCAGCAGCTCGTACCGGGTAATGGCGCCGCACCGTAACCCGTCGTAAAATTGTAAAACCAAACCGAACCACTTGCCGTCGTGGGACCTTCACCGTCGGCGTTGAATCCCATTTGATTCATAACGAGAATTACCGCTCCACCGAAGGTTTCGCCGTAGCAAGTTTCACCAGGAGACAATGCATAGGAGTACGAGCCATTGCCCATTATGCAGTACGTGGTGCCTTGAAAAAATCCATGATAGGCCGGCAGCTTACCTGGATATGAACCTGACGCCGGATATAGCACCGAGATCAAATTGTATCGGTTATTTTGCACGTCTGAATTCACTGTGTTGGGGCCGCCCTGTAAGTGCGAGCTAAAAGTATCATAGTAGGTATTTGCGCCGTCGGTGAAGGCAATGGTAACAGCTCCGCCAAATTCGTAGTCGTAACCACCGGCACCATTACTAAGAGTGGCCAATTTCACAAGGTTTACGCCGATAGCACCATTCATTGGTGAATTGGGGCTCCAGCCCGCGTATTGATCGAGTGCCGTTTGGCTAGTAAAAGTTAAAGGGGCTTGACCGCCGCCTGTTCCTTTTAAAACCGTTTGTGTCGGAGATTGAGCACCAGTTGTCGAAACAACGGTGCCGCTGCTGCCAGTATTACCATTGTTGTTACTATTACTATTATTCGAACTCCCTACGCCCTTTGAACAAGCCGTCGTAAATGCCGCAAGACTAGCAATTGCCAGTGCGACAACTGCGAATCTTACTACTTTTAAGCTCTGTGGCTTTCGACTTCTTCCTTTCATAACTCCCTCGCTTAGGGGGACTCGCCTGTTTCATCCTCTAATTGCGGGTCTCCCATACCCTTCACTTGTACAAGTCCCGTGCCGAGCCATTGTATCGAAGCCAAGTCTTCAATTTACTTCGCAAAAACCGAAAAACCGTCTAGACTTTGGACATTTTGTAAAAGTGTCTAACTTCCCGAGGAGGGACACATTTCGTCACTCGTAAACGGCTTCTCTACAGTCCACAAATTTGGTGGTACAAGCGTCGGCTCGGTCGATGCTTTTAACCAGGTCCTCGATATTTTGACGGCCGAGCATTTGCGAGCCGGGCAAAACGAAAAACTCGTCGTTGTAGTATCGGCTATGTCCGGCGTGACTGATCAATTAATAAACACCGCCCAATTCGCTTCCCAACAAAATTCTCAATTTGAGACGGGTTTAATCAAAATCGCGGAATTGCACCGTGTGACCAGTGCGCGGATTCTAAATGGCAGCGATTTAGCCAATTTCACAAAGATATTCGAAAGCGATCTTAAAGACTTGGGTGATATTTTACGCGGTGTTTGGCTCGCAAAGCATTTACCGGACTCGACGCTCGATCTCGTTTCAGGCTATGGCGAACTTTGGTCGTCGCGTATTTTGGCGGCCGCATGGGGGTCTAGACAACGCGATATTAATCCCTGTTGGGTCGATGCGCGAAAAATCCTAGTCGTTACCCACAGCGAAACGGGGCCCCAAATCGATTGGCAAGAATCGCAAGTTCGATTCGATCGTCTTGCCGGTTTGAGCGAACGAATGGTGGTCACCGGATTTATCGCCTCAACCGCCGAAGGGGTACCCACCACACTCAAACGAAACGGCAGTGATTATTCGGCGTCTATTTTTGGCCGACTCATAAAAGCCAAGCAAATCGTAATATGGACCGATGTTGACGGCGTGTACAGCGCCGATCCACGAAAGGTCAATGAAGCGCGAAGACTCGATGAACTGTCATACGAAGAGGCCGTTGAGCTTGCTTATTTTGGCGCGAAAGTCATTCACCCACGGACGATGGCTCCGGCAATCGATTTGCAAATTCCGATTTGGATCAAAAATACATTTCGACCCAACCAACCTGGAACAGTCATTCACAAAACCACAAATTCGGCCGGCGCGCGCGGGTTCACCACGGTTGACCACATAGCCCTGGTCAATGTCGAAGGCACTGGAATGATTGGCGTGCCCGGGATTGCCCAACGACTTTTTGGCGCCTTACGTGAAGCCGGCGTCAGCGTCATTTTGATATCTCAAGCAAGCTCCGAACATTCGATTTGTGTCGCGGTTTCAGCCGATCAAGTTAACCGCGCAAAATCCACTTTAGAAAAAGAATTCGATTCGGAGTTGCGCCACGGAGCCATTCAAACAATTTCCGTTACTCGTTCGTGCAGCATCGTCGCACTCGTCGGTGACGGAATGGTAAAAAAGCAAGGCGTTTCGGCAAGATTTTTTACAGCCCTTAGTCATGCCGGCGTCAATGTTCGCGCAATAGCCCAAGGTTCATCGGAGCGGAACATTTCGGCGGTCATTGACGAAGCGGATTCAATTCGTGCACTGCGATCGACCCACGCCGCATTTTATCTTTCGGACTTCACCTTATCGGTTGGGGTCGTCGGCACCGGCTCCATCGGCCAAGCGTTTTTGCGGCAGCTACGGGAGCGTGGCCAAACACTTCGAAGCCAATTTAACACCGATTTTCGCGTGCGCGCCGTGACGAACTCCAAAACGATGCGGCTCGCAGATGAAATAAATTTTACCGACGCACGTGAGTTGCCGGCCGATTTTGAACAATTCGTGGCCCACGTTCATGCGGATCACTTGCCTCATGCCGTGATTGTCGATTGCTCGGCTTCGGACCACGTCGCTGATTATTATTCGCAATGGCTGCGTGCCGGTATTCACGTCATCACGCCGAACAAAAAGGCCGGAGCGGGCAGTTGGTCCCGCTACTCCGAAATACAAAAATCGATTTTAGCTAGTAATCGCAGTTTTATGTATGAAGCCACAGTGGGCGCGGGTCTTCCTGTTATCTCCACATTGCGCGATCTTTTACAAACCGGCGACGAATTGATCTCGATTGAGGGTCTGCTCTCCGGTACTTTGTCATACATTTTTTCTAAATATCAATTGGGCACGGCAAGTTTTTCAGAAATTGTGGCTGAGGCCAAACAATTAGGTTACACCGAGCCCGATCCGCGCGATGACCTAAGCGGCTTGGACGTCGCAAGAAAGATTGTCATTCTCGGACGCGAAGCAAATATCAAAATTGAATTGGATAATGTGAAAGTGAAATCGCTAGTACCCGACGCGCTCCGTTCGGTGGCCCACGTCGAGGAATTCATGGCGCGTCTTTCTGAATTCGATGCTGAAATTTCGAGCCGCCGAAAACTGGCCCAAGAAACCGGCGGCGTACTCCGTTTTGTAGGGTCGCTAGATGTAAGAGAAAGTCGCGCAACGGCTGAACTGCGTGTCATTGAAAAAACACACCCGTTTGCGCGCGTCACGGGCAGCGACAACATGATCGCATTTCGCACCAAGCGATACGACAAACAACCGCTTATTGTTCAAGGGCCCGGAGCAGGTCCTGAGGTGACAGCCGCGGGAGTATTTGCTGATCTTTTGCGACTGGCACGCCACCTTGGAGCACGAGCATGAAATCACGCGATTTAACCTATCGGGCATTTGCCCCGGCTTCAATCGGCAATGTGGGAGTAGGCTTCGACGTTTTGGGGCTCGCGCTCGAGGGCGTTGGCGACACGGTCGAATTAACGCTCAACTCGGGCACACGCGAAATTTTGATCGAGAGTATTTTTACTGAAAACAAAATACCCGCCGATCCCAAACAAAATACGGCAACCGCCGCGCTATTGGCCATGCAGAAAGACCTCAACTTGAGCTACGGATTTCGCGTCCGCATACATAAAGGTATTCCGCTTGGTTCAGGTATGGGCGGTTCAGCTGCGTCGGCCGTTGCCGCCGTTGTCGCAGCAGCCGGAATCTTTCGACGTTTAAAGTCTCGCGTGCAGAATCCAATTCCGATGGAGCAACTTTTTACCTATGCACTCGAAGGCGAACGAATCGCCGCGGGCTCGGCCCATCCCGACAACGTTGCTCCCAGTTTATACGGTGGCCTTACGCTTTCGTCTTCGCAATTTTCAACTTCATTGGCAAAGAGTGTGTTTCACATTTCGATTCCGAGCGGGATTGTTTGCGTTTTGGTTCATCCGGATGTGCAGGTTGAAACGAAGCAGGCGCGAAAAATTTTACGCCCTGAAATTTCACTAAAATCCTACGTCGAGCAGTCTTCGCTTCTTGCCGGTTTCGTGCTCGGTTGCATGACAAGTAATTTTGGTTTAATTTCCGCTTCGCTTCGTGATCAAATTATTGAGCCGCAACGAGAGCATTTGATACCCGCATTTCAAGACGTCAAGAATGCGGCAATGGCAATACCCGGATGCCTTGGCTTTTCAATATCAGGTAGTGGCCCAAGTGTTTTTGCTTTAGCCAAATCCCGTACCGCCGGGCAAAAAATCGCACAAGAAATTCAAAAGCGGTTTAAAATAGCTGGTGTGACCTCAACTGCCTATATTTCTCGATTGCCTGCTCCTGGCGCGCGAGGGTTCAAAGGTGAAAAATGAAATACATTAGTACACGTCATGCCGCAGATCGCGTTTCATTTCTTGAAGCGGTCGAGCGGGGGTTAGCGGTCGATCAGGGGCTTTACGTACCTGAATCCTGGCCGCTGATTCAACCCGGCGAAATCACGGATCATTCATTCATCGGAATCGCACAAAAGATCTTAAGCCCCTTTCTGCGCGATGAACTCACCGCCCACGAACTGCATTCGCTTTTAAAATCAGCCTATGATTTTCAAATTCCGCTTCGTTATTTGAAAAACGACACTGCCGTTTTGGAGCTGTTTCATGGCCCGACGGCCGCGTTTAAAGATATTGCGGCTCGCTTTCTTGCACGGTTTATGAATCTCAAAATTTCTGAGCAGCGAACAATTTTAGTTGCAACTTCTGGCGACACCGGCGGAGCGGTCGCCTCCGCCTTCGATGAATTTAAAAAATTTCGCGCCGTTGTGCTTTTTCCGCGCAATGGAGTTTCTCCGCTACAACGACAACAACTGACATGCTGGAGCGACAATGTCCTAAGTCTAGAAGTGAACGGCTCGTTTGACGATTGCCAGCGCCTGGTCAAAACAATTCTTGGCGATGCACAAGTGCGTGAGCAGTTCGGTCTTGCTTCGAAATTTCGTTTCACTTCCGCTAACAGTATCAATATCGGACGGCTATTGCCGCAAATGATTTATCATTCGGCGGCGGCTATTTGGTACCAACAGAAAACGGGTCACGCGCCGGGGCTTATTATCCCAACGGGTAATCTTGGCGATGCCGTGGCGGCATTTTGGGCGCGAAAAATCGGTATGCCCATTCGCGAAATCACAATAGCGACAAATGCCAATACCACGCTTTCAAATTTTTATCGAACCGGTAGATACGAGCCACGGCCCTCAATTCGGACGCTCGCAAATGCGATGGATGTCGGCGCTCCAAGCAACTTTGAGCGTTTAAGTGATTTGCATCCAGATGTTCATGAACTCAAAAAAATTTCGTCCGCTGTTAGCGTCCTAGATGATGAAATCCGACATGCCATTCGCCACGGCAAAGCCGATTGGGGTGAAATTTGGTGCCCGCATACAGCAACGGCCGCCGTAGCCCGAGAGCGAATGAAAACTCCGCACTGGATCATCGTGTCCACAGCACATCCGGCAAAGTTTTCTGAAATCGTCAACCCGCTTATCGGCGGTGAAATCGAAATGCCGCCAAACCTGGCTCAGCTATTTGAACGGCCGTCGCGATCGACCCCGGTCGACGCCACTATAGACTCTGTCGCCGACGCACTTCTCGGAAAAACTTCCCATTAATCGTAGCGAAAATAGCACTACTAGCGCACAATTCATTCCGATGACGCGATGACAGAAATCGGTGCCGAATGCACACGGCTGTTGATCAATCGCGCCTCCGGATAATAGCGCGAAAGAATCTGCTGATAGGTGGCGCCATTAAGGGCCATAAAACGTGCACCATGTTGACACATCCCCACTCCGTGACCAAAACCACGTCCGTCAAATTCGAGTCCGTTACGAAAATGTTTAATTTTAAAAAGTGTGCTGCGAATGCGCCCATAACCTATCAACTGGCGAAAGATTTGCGAAAGCATGAGGAGTTGCCGGCCGTTTACTGCGACAACCTCGACTTGATAAGCGCGACCCGAAGGCGATCGTGAGACCACTTTGACGTTGCGAACTTCTCCCCGAAAGTTATGAAACTCCCCTCGCACCGCTCTTTGAATTTGCCGCCAGGTCACAAAATAATGCCAGCGATTGTGCGGATTCAATAAACAATATTGATCGTAGACGATTCCCTTCTTAGAAAAATGATGAACGATTTTTTTGCTGCCCGTCGGGTCGCCTGGGCGCGCCCAAACATTTTGCGCAAGTTCGGTCACTCCACCACAGTCAGAGTCGAAATATGCGAGATACGGTTGGCCGCGTTTATTGATAAGAATCTGCCCACGCGTGATTGCAAGTACGTGCGCAAGTTTTCTCCGCTCGCGGGTTAAGGCACGAGTATATGAACTCCAGTTGAACACTTGACTGTTAATCGAGCTATCGACATCAAAACCGCTTTGTTCGTGCCGCAATGCTTGCGCCCGCGCATAAGAAATTGAAGCGACCGCCTGAGCTTCAAGCGCGGCTACGGGCCAGGTAATCGGCATTTCGCTCGGCAACACGCCTTCTAAATAGACCTTTCGTCTGAGGTCAGCCACCACATCAAAACTTGCATTCGACCGCGCCTCAAGGACATACGTGGCGGGTGGCTGCAAATTCTTTTCAAACTCAAGCATCTCACCCGACACGACTAAGCTTTGCCCGTGCGCACGCCAGACGCGATGATTTTTTCTAATGAGCCACTCACTTCGAAGGCGAGAAATTTCGACGGTTGAATGAATGGGCAATACCGAAGAGCTTAAACTGTCGCCGTCGAATCGTAAATCGAACCCATCCATTTCAATCGCGCGCCGGGCCCGCAACAATCGAACGCGAATGGGCGCAGTTAACGGTGATTTACGCAAATTTTTTGACTGACCAAACGAACCATACAGCAAAACGAACGCAAAAATGTAAATTAACCGCAAGCTACCCCTCCTTGGGAATCTCAATGCCGCACCCCGTGTGCGTGCCTTATCAACAAGCGCCGTCAATGGCGCTCAAGCGGCAGCTACTGCCGCACGTACTTCTCGCCTTAATCCTTTTTTAAGAATGCCTTCGCGAATTCGAGCGGAATCGGCAAAATAATCGTTGTTTTGCCATCATTTTTAATTTCAGTCAGCGCTTGCAAATACGCGAGTTGTAGCGCCGCCGGTGACGCCGATATCTTTTCTGACGCCTGAAAAAGCTTTTCAGACCGCTGCAACTCCCCTTCGGCACTTATGACCTTCGCGCGACGTTCCCGCTCAGCCGTCGCCTCTTGCGCCATAGCACGTTGAATGTTTTGCGGTAAATCGATGTTTTTGATTTCAACGGAGGTAATTTTAACTCCCCAAGGCTCCGTCGATTTGTCTAAATAATCTTGGAGCGCATGACTGATACGATCAAGGCTCGAGAGCAATTCATCGAGCACGAACTGACCGAGTACCGTTCGCAATGCCGTTTGCGCCAATTGGCTCGTGGCAAAATAATAATCTTCGACTCGCACGACCGCATACTCGGGATTAATCACGCGAAAATAAATCACCGCCGCCACTTTGAGCGTGACGTTATCTTTAGTAATGACGTCTTGCGGTTGCACATCCATGGCGATTGTACGCGTATCGATGCGATACATTCTCTCAGCGATCGGAATCAAAAAAATGATGCCAGGTCCACGCACGCCGGTGAAATTGCCAAATCGTAAAACGACGGCGCGCTCCCACTCCGTTAAAATCTTGATCGATGCGATGAGGAGAAAAACGACCACGATGACAATAAAAATTATGGCTGGCTGCATATTATCTCCTGACTTTTAGTGTGAAGCCTTTATGGCTTATAATTAGAACTTGCTGGCCCACAGTCAACGGTTCATCGCATTCGAAACGCCACAGTTCGCCATCCATAAGGACAAAACCGCTGCGACCGTCACCTTGCGTTTGAGTCACTTTCACTTGCCTACCGTCAATTGAGTCAAAGCCCGCTTCTTTTGCCTTTTTGCGTTTACGGCTTGAAAACGCTAAATAGGCAATTCCTGACAGTAACGCACCCAACAATATAACCGTGGGTAAAATAAATTTAAGCGGGAGAAAAAATCCCGAAGTTCCGTAGTCGAAAAGAAAAAGACTACCGATAAAAAATGACACGATCCCACCGAAACCGACAATTCCGAAAGTTGGCAAAAAAGCTTCGCTGATGAGAAGGCCCAGGCCGAAAAGAATTAAAAATACGGCTCCCCACGTCACGTTCATCATCTGAAGCGCAATGAGTGAAATGATAAGGCCCAGCCCGCCCAAAACACCCGGCGCCATAAGGCCGGGATGGGTGATTTCAAAATAAAGAAGCACGAGGCTACCCATAAACATGAGGTATGCCAGTTGAGGATTGGTCAAAAGATTCATTAGTTTAAAACGCAAATCGTGATGAAAAACTATGATTTTACCAGGATGCAACGTCACACTTTGATGATTGGTCAGTTCAACCGTGTGGCCGTTTGCAAACTTCAGAAACTCTTGCGGAGTATCACCTACGAAATCGATGGCCTTCAGTTTCAATGCATCTTCAGCACTCACTGATTTTGCTTTTACAATCATTTCTTTAGCGAAATGAGCATTGTGACCCCGCATTCGCGCAAGCGAAGTCACCCAGGCCACCGTGTCGTTTATAATTTTTCTTCTTAAGTCACTCGGGATATTCGCGCCTGTCCCTTCAATCGGCGTCGAAGCGCCGATATTAGTACCGGGGGCCGCACCAGATAAATGACAACTTTGAAGAATAATGGCGCCCGCGCTGCCAGCATGACCTCCGGGAGGGTATACAAAACACAAAAATGGTACCGGCGAATTGAGAATCTCTTCAACAATTTGCCGGGTAGTTTGCATGTTGCCGCCAGGCGTGTTCACGAGCAGCAGAACAGATCCGCAGTGATGTTGAAGAGCCCTATTTTTGGCGCGTTGAATAAGATCAAGCGTCGCCGGGCCAATATCGTCATTTAATTTTGTTTCAAGTACGCACGTCGGCTGCGTTTTGGCAGGCGTTGCACTCACGTGCACCACGGATGTTGCTGATTTCGCTACTTGCGCCGCCAAAACAACCCTTGGCGCAAACAAAAATGTCAGCAGTATCGATACAAATACGGCTAACGAATTCAACTGGGGTGCAAAAAACTTTGGCTCATTTTTCATTTTCGATTGCCTGTTTGAATCTTTTCAACTTCTCCCACGCCGATTTCTTAAGATCGTGAACTTTAGAATCGGCGCCAAAAAATTCGGCAAGATCCGGTAGTTGCAGAAAAACCATTCCGAGACTTGAATCCGAACCACCGGGCTTCTCAAGATTGCCGAATACGATCAACCCTCGGCGGCTCTGATTCTCCGTCAATGAGGTGAAATCGATTTGCCGACCCTGCCGCCATAAAATCTTGTGACAGTCGATTGCCGCGAGCATTTTCTCGGCAAGCCTTTTTTCTTCGCTGTTCAGCGGCCTGAAAGTCTGAACCGTCACGTCGCAATCCTCATCGCCCCGCATGACGGGCAAGCCGGAAGTCGAAGACCCAAGGGCGGATTTCGGTACCGTTCGTACGCCTAAAACGTCACGCAGATAAACTATTGCCGGATGTTCAACGCTCGCTAGATTTTCGCCCATACCTAGATGAAAGTACCGCCACTCCTGAAGTGGAACAACTAAAAATGTCTCAAGTTGATACGCGAAATGCCGAACAGAACTCAGCACAGGGTAACGCAAGCCGCCCCATATCCGGCGCACGATGTTGATCGTCGCGAGCCAGTTGTGAGGGGCAAAATAGAGGAGCCTTCGCATGGAGCCAAAGAAATCGACAAGAACTGAAACCATCTTTGAACACAAACACGCGACCACCGAGCCCGGTAATTTGACCATTGAACCTATCGATTGGCAGGCGGCATTTCTTGATGACCATCACAATTGCCCACTTTGCGGCAGTGAACTCCTACTTACAAATGTCACCCATTTTGTAAATCAAGAGGTTCGCGAAGAGGCTTCATGCGAAAGCTGCCACATTCGCGTACGCCAAGCGACACATCAACTGCATTAAATATTACTGTATTACTGTCAAAATCATCGGCTTCGTGATTTGTTCAATGCTTCAACTACGGATTTCGCAACCGTTTTATTCATCCCTGGGATAGAAGCAATTTCGTCGAAGCTAGCCAGCGCAATCGCTTCGACTGACCCAAAGTGCTTGAGAAGCGCCGTCTTTCGCGTCTCTCCGAGACCACTAATCTCATCAAGTTCGCTGTGAAAAAGAGCTTCGTCGCGCAATTTTCGATGGTAGGTGATGGCAAAGCGATGCGCCTCATCGCGCAAAGCCACCAAAATTTTAAGCCCTTCACTGTTAGATGAAAACATCACCGGGTTTGACCGCCCGGGTAAGAAAAATCGCTCTTCAGAGTGGCGCACATCTTGATCGTGAAATTCACCTTCGGCGCGGGCCTTAGCAAGCCCGACACACGGAATATCTTCGCGTCCCAGTTCTTTGAGCGCTTTGAGCGCCATCCCGAGTTGCCCTTTGCCACCGTCAATCACAACAAGTTGTGGATCATCGTATTCGGTGTGACGAAATCTTCTTTCTAAAACCTCTTTCATCGACGCAAAATCGTTCGACCCTTCAACCGTTCGGATTTTATACCGTCTATAATCGCTGCGTTTCGGTTGACCTTCTTCAAAAACAACTTGCGAAGCGACGTTTTCTTCACCTTGAAAATTCGATATATCAAAACACTCCATACGCAATGGTAATGTACGTAGATGAAACTTCGCTTGAATTTCTTCAAGAATCCGATTGATATTCGTTTGTTTATTGACGTGATCCTGAAAGTGGCTTTGCGCATTTTTTTCGGCCATTTCCATTAAATTCTTTTGTTCTCGGTCAAGCGCATGAATAAACTGCGCCGGCTTTTGTTTGCGGCTTACAAACACTTCGCGCATAAGTTTGTAAATGTCGTCGCTTAAGTCGACGGGCAGAACAATTTGGTCCGGAACCACGTTTTCGGCGTAATACTGATTCAGAAAAGAAGTCATCCACTCCTTAGGATCTTCATCATCTGATTTGGGATTCAATTTGGGGACAAACTGTGAGCGGTTGCCTATCACTCGGCCGGCACGAATATGCAATGTCTCAATAAGAGTACCTCGTTCATCGCCAAAAAATGCGATAACGTCTTGGTCGAGATCCTCTTTGCGACTCACCACAATTTGCTTTTCTAAAATCGCACGTATCGCCTCAACACTATCGCGAAGTTTCGCTGCCGCTTCGAATCTCTCACCCGCAGCCGCCTCTTTCATTTTCTTGCTCAGCTCCAAAATTAGTTTTTTGTTGCGGCCGCGTAGAAAGTCGAGCGCATTTTCGACATCCAACCCATATGCTTCTTTGTCGACGAGCTTCACGCATGGCCCGGAGCATCTGCCGATTTGATAAGTCAAACACGGTCTCGTGCGCGCTCTCATAAAACCATCGGTGCAATCGCGTATACGAAACGTGCGATTTAAAAATCGAATTGTTTCACGTACGAAAAGCCCGGATGTATAGGGCCCGAAATAAAGAGCGCCATCCGCTTTGACTTTGCGAAATAAATAAAATCGCGGATAGTCATCGGGCATACTCACCCGAATATACGGGTAAGCTTTGTCATCTTTGAGTCGAATATTGTAGCGTGGCTTATATTTTTTGATGAGCGACGCTTCGAGCAAAAAAGCTTCTACTTCTGTCTTTGTAATTATATAATCGATGTGTTCAATTTGCGCGACAAGATATTGC
>JAJYHS010000176.1 GCA_021784635.1 bacterium | reverse complement strand
AATAGTGAGGCGGCTCGCCACGCAATTGAACAGCAAAATCGCACCAGCGATTTTTACGCCGTAACGCCTTATTCTAAAGAAATCACTTCTGGTTCGCTTCTCAAGCAAACGTATCACAATCTAATTCGATTTTTTTGCTGGAGAAAGCGCCGGTGTCATTTGAAGCAAATATTGTTTAACATCAATACTTCGCTGTAGCCCCAAAATCAAATCGAGCTTCGGTTTAATTTCGCCAATTCGCAGTTGAGAAATAATGGCTCGCACGCGAAGCACCGACGTGGGGTTAACGCTCCATTCGTCGAGACCGCAGGCCAGAAGAAACGCAACAAACTCGGGCCGTGCGGCAAGGTCGCCGCACATGGCAACTGGTATTCGTTTTTTGTGCCCCGACTTAATTATCGAATGAATTGTGCGCAGCACGGCCGGATGGTACACGTCGTATACGCTTGCCACTTCGTTATTTTGTCGATCCGCTGCAAGCAGGTATTGTACCAAATCGTTAGTTCCAATACTCAAAAATTGGACGTGGTCGGCGAGCTCTTCAGCGCATATCGCAGCTGATGGCACTTCAACCATGGCACCGATCTTAAAACGGCTAGTTTGATGTTCATGGTCACACTCCGCCAGAATGTGTTTAGCCGATAAAATCTCTTCAACTGAGGCCACCATCGGGAACATGATGCTCAGGTTGCCAGCATGACTGGCACGAAGCAGTGCGCGAAGCTGGGTTTTAAATAAGTCGATATTTTTTAAACTGTATCGAATGCCACGCAAGCCGAGAAACGGATTGAGCTCAGGGGAACGTTCAAGATACGGGACAATTTTATCTCCCCCAACATCGAGCGTGCGTATAACAGTTGGGCGTGGCCCCATTTTTTTCAAAATGCGCGAATAGATGTTGAATTGTTCGTCTTCAGTAGGCGCGCGGGTACGATTCAAGAATAAAAACTCCGTTCGAAAGAGCCCCACGCCTTCGGCATCATTTTGAAGCGCGATATCAATGTCTTGTTCGCCTCCGATGTTCGCGTAAATTGCGGCAGTGAACGCGTCCGCCGTGCGGCTGGGGCACCCGATATATTTTTTAAGAGATGCAAAATCTTGCATTTGTATCTCGCGCTTATGTTCCAGTTCGCGCCGGACGGCGGAGTTTGGATTCAAATAAACGGTGCCGGTTGTTGGCGAACTGCTCGTTTCGATATTGTCCGAGCGCGCATCTAGCCCCAACCACTGCCGGTCTTGAACCCGCGACGTTGCGTCGCGAACTCCGATAATGGCCGGAATCGAAAGGCTGCGGGCCAAAATGGCGAAGTGTGATTCACGGCTGCCATGCTCGGAAATCATTCCGGCTAATTTCGCGACTGGCACTTGCGCGATATCGGAGGGACTTAAATCATCGCCCACAAGAATTATTTTCTCAATTGGCGGACCTTCCACAACTGACTCGGTCTGCAGCGGCGCGCGAACTTCTAGGTCATATAAAAAACTCAAGACGCGCGCGCTTAACCCGCGAATGTCTGCGGCGCGTGCACGGGGATAATCGGATGGCAGCCGTTCGATTGCTTTTGCGAAATCTTCAAAAGCGCCGGTGATTGCAACCGAAGCTGTTTCGTTTTTGTCACGAATTCGGTTTTCAATTCGAGTTAAAAGTTCAGGATCATCCAGCATCAAGGTCTGCGCCTCAAAAATAGCCAGTTCGTCTTTGTTGAGCCGCTTTGTTAGTTCTAAAATTTCGGCTGCCACAGCCTTTTTTGCATTAGCTATTGCGGAGTGAACGTTTGCGATTTCTTTTTCTGCCGCTAACACTGCCGAGTCATGACGGGTTTTGTCAGGCCCAGGCGGCGGCTTTAAAATCACGGCTTGGCCGACGGCCACTCCAGAGGCGACGGCTGTGCCCGTCAGTCGAACCTTATCAATATTATTACTCGCCATTGAGAATTTTCTCCAGTTGGTCGAATGCGGTTTTGTCGTCCGGTCCACTGACGATGAGCTTTATTAAGTCGTTTTTATTTAATCCCAGACTTAAAATGCTTAGAATCGATTTCCCGTTTACTCGTTTACCGTGAGATTCAATGTCAACATTCGATTTGAATTTCGCAGCAGTTTGTACAAACAGTGCGGCCGGGCGTGCATGAAGACCATGGTCGTTTTTGATGATTAACTCTTTTTCCATTGTTTAGCTGTGATCTCCAGTAACGGTTGACCGGCTTGGATGGCATTTTTATTCGTCTGCTCTAATGTTGTGCGGCTAATGTTAAATAAGTCAGGATTGGTTACAACAATCGGTGAAATTGTGGAGGGTGCCTGTTTACTTATAATGCCGAGGTCAAAATCAATTAATTTTTGACCACGGTGAACGCGGTCGCCTTGGTGCGCGAACGCCGTAAACCCACGGCCTGCCAGTTTAACCGTATCGATTCCGATGTGAATGAGAATTTCAGCGCCAAAATCGGTCCGAATACCAAGCGCATGATGGGTCGGGAATAACGTCACAAGCGTCCCATCGCATGGAGAAATGAGCTCGCCGCGCGTTGGTTTGATGGCAATCCCTTCGCCGGCAATTTTTTTTGCAAAAGTTGGATCAGGAACATTTTCAAGAGCGATAATTTCGCCGGTAAGTGGTGAGTCGAGAGTCGTAGAATGGATAAGCTTCTCGATATGTTGACGCAGTAGATCTGACTCCACGCCGAACACAATTTGAAAATTTCCGGCTCCGGCGTTTAGTACCCCTGCCGCGCCAAGGCTTTTGAGGCGATTTTCATCCACGAGTTTAGGGTCTTTAGCCGTCAAACGTAATCGCGTAATACAAGCGGTTAAACTCAAAATGTTTTCAGCACCACCAATGGCTTTTAAAGTCCCGGCAGCCCTTTGCGTAAGCGCATCGCGTGTGACTTTTGCATTGGCGTCGGCGGCGACAATTTCAGGTTTAACTGCAGCTGCGGTTATTGGTGC
>JAJYHS010000205.1 GCA_021784635.1 bacterium | reverse complement strand
CGATCTTCCCAATATCTTTTTTCGTTAGGTCTTAATTTCATCACCGTACTTGCTCTTTCACCTCAAAATTATTTGCCGCCCAACCCCTTCACGGCAGGTACTCAACTCATTTACACAAGTATAACAATCAATTAGGATGTTAACCTAATGGGTGTTCGAATCAAAAAAAAATTGAGCGAAAAAGATGTCCTCTGCGCTCAGTCAGTAGAAGCGTGGCAAGCATGGCTGCGCTTGAACCATGCGCGATCGAGTGGAGCGTGGTTGCTATTACAAAAAAAGGTTTCCGCTAAAAAATCGCTAACTTACGCTGAAGCCCTCGACGTTGCACTTTGCCACGGTTGGATCGACGGACAGAAGCGCAGTTATAACGAGAACTCATGGTTGCAAAGGTTTACCCCCCGACGCCGCCGAAGTGGCTGGTCGAAAAGGAATACGGAGCACGCGGAGCGACTCATGCGAGCTGGAAAAATGAAGAAAGCGGGACTCGCGCAGATCGAAGCCGCCAAAAAAGACGGACGATGGAAGGCGGCCTATGACTCTCAAAGCACTGCGAGCATCCCCAAAGACTTTCTTAAGGCCCTTAAACGGAACAAAAAAGCCGAGGCATTTTTTAATTCGCTAAACAAAACAAATCTCTATTCGATAGCTTATCGACTTCAGACGGCAAAGACGCCTGAGACACGCGAAAAGCGTATGAGAACGATTTTGCAAATGATGGCGAAGGGCGAAAAGTTTCATTAGAAGGCCATTGCACCGGCTCATATCGCCTGTCCGGTTTTTCCTAAATAGTAATCCCATGTCCCGTCGTAAACCGTGAGCTCGTGACGATCTAATCGGAACACCCGGGTGCTCATCTTACGCAAGAAATGGCGATCGTGACTCACGATCATTACAGTTCCGGGGAATTGGCAAACGGCATCGAGCAAAACATCCCGCGACTGCACGTCGAGGTGGTTGGTCGGTTCGTCGAGAATAAGCAAATTCACCGGCCGCGCAAGAATAGTCGCAAGAACCAAGCGACTTTTTTCCCCACCCGAAAGTACCGACACTTTCTTTTCCACTTCGTCACCTGAAAACTTGAATGCTCCAAGTAGATTTCGCACGTACCCTAAATTTGCATTGGGGATTCGTCCGTGCACTTCATCGACCACGGTCAAATTCGGATTCAAAACATCAAGCGAGTTCTGGCTAAAATACCCGATCTCAATACCCGCACCGACTGTGATTCGACCTGACGTCGGTTCGGTTTGACCGGATATGATTTTGAGCAATGTCGATTTGCCCGCACCGTTTACCCCCACGACTGCGACACGATCGAGTCGTTTTACAAGAGCACTGGCTCCGTGAAAAACTGGAACTTCGCCACCGCCCTCACGCGGCCACACCTTGCCCAATTTCTCAAATTTTACCACTTCGTCGCCGCCACGCGGTGGTATCGGCCAAACAAATTGTATCGCCTTTTCTTCAGTCGGCACTTCGATACGATCGATTTTTTCAAGCTTCTTCGCTCGCGATTGAACTTGCGCCGCATGCGAAGCTCTTGCCGCAAATCGTGCGATGAACTCTTCTTCTTTTGCGAGCATTTCGTCTTGGCGTCTTGCCGCTGCAATCAACTGCTCGCGACGAATTTCTTTTTCGCGCTCATAAAAATCGTAGTTGCCGCTATAAATTGTAATCGATTGATTCGCTACTTCGATAATTCTTGTCACTAGGCGATTCATAAAATCTCGATCGTGGCTCGTCATCAAAAGCGCGCCTTTAAATTGTCGTAACCAACCCTCAAGCCAGATGATCGATTCGAGATCCAAATGGTTTGTCGGCTCATCCATCAACAAGACGTCAGGGTTAAGAATTAAAATTTTGGCAAGCGCGATGCGCATCTTCCACCCGCCGCTAAACGTCGAAGTGTCGCGATTATGGTCCTCAATAGTAAACCCAAGTCCGCTTACAATTTCGGCCGCGCGCGAATCGAGATCATACCCACCTAATCGCTCAAACTCAGCTTGCCGTTCGCCGTAAATTTCAAGAACCTTCGCCATTTCATCGTCATCCATAGGTTCACCGAGACGTCGCTCGAGTTCCAACAACTGCGCCTGCAATTTAGGGAGGTGCCCTGCCGCGGACTTCACTTCTTCGAGTACGCTCCTCCCTTTCATGTCTTCGATGTTTTGCGAAAAATAACCGACAACGACGCCGTCTGGCTTAACCACGTTACCAGAGTCCATCCCCGTCTCACCGACGAGAATACGAAACACCGTGGTTTTGCCGGCGCCGTTGGGCCCGACCAATCCCACTTTTTCACCTGGGTTGAGCTGAAACGAGCCGTCGCGATATAGCGTCTTACCGCCGTAACTTTTTGTGACCTTTGCAAATTGAATCATAACTGTTTGCGCACTTTGGTTTGTGATTGTAATTTGGACTTTCGCCAATTAATACGTAACTGAATTTCAAATATAAGGGTAGAATTTGTTCAATCGACAAATTCGTTTTTTGTCAGGTATATGTCCTAAACGTGACCTGCGTTCTAATCCCTAGTCCCTAATCCTAATATTGATAAACAGATCGCATTTGATTACCGGGTTGGTTTTGTTCAGCATTTGCCCCACGCGGTTGAAGCTTTTGTTGATATTCTATTCGCAATGGCTCTATTAGCCGGACTAATTATTTACGGTCGAAATCTCATAACATATTAATATCATTTATGTTTTTAAATCAGTCAAAAATTTAAGCTTGACACCAAAAACGCTAAACACATTTTTTTCACGAGGAGCAAACGTCTATTTACAGGAGGAGAAATTATGAAAACCTATTTAAAAAACATAGTTATTCCCGCTGTAAGCGCGATTATAGGCGGGACCGCCGTATTGGCAGCCACTAAAGTCAGCCCAAGCTTTAGATCGAAGGCCGAAAACACAAGCCCCAAAAAACAGAGTGTTGCCCCCATTTTTAGTGATAATTTTTTTGCCCAAAATCAACCCTTCGCT
>JAJYHS010000066.1 GCA_021784635.1 bacterium | reverse complement strand
AAGGCAAACGCGGAGTTGGCGTGGCTGCTCGGCGCATGGGTATTGTTCTACATCGTGACCTCGTTTGTGCTGGCGATTCGTTGCAAAGGCTATGCGAAAAAATGGGCGGCAACACGCAGCACAGTGACCGGAAAAATCGTCGATAGCGTGACAAACGTACTCAACACGAAATTATTCGCGCGGTTGAATTATGAGCGCAAATATTTGGCCGACTATTTAAATCTCGAGGTTAAAACGGCGCGTAAGACCTTATGGTACATGGAGGGCATGCGGTGGTTTCAGTTTATCGCCACGATGGCTCTTCAGGTGGCTATGATCATCATGGCGATGCGCTTTTGGATAACGGGCAAAATGAGCGTGGGTTCATTTGCGATGGTTACGAGTTTAGCGCTTCTCATCATCAACGAAGCTCGCGGTTTGAGCCGACGTTTTCTCGATTTCTTTGAATACGTCGGCAATGTTGCGGATGGCGTTAGTATTATCGTAAGACCGCACGAAGTCGTCGATTTGTCTGCGGCCAAACCGATTGTCGTGAAAGAAGGTAAAGTTGAGTACGATCACGTCACATTTAAATATGACGACAAAGCCAAGCCGGTGTTTTCGAATTTGTCGGTAACGATCGAACCTGGGCAACGGATAGGATTGGTTGGCTTTTCAGGCTCCGGCAAGACGTCTTTTGTGAACCTAATTTTACGAATGTACGATCTTCAGTCGGGAATGATTCGCATTGACGGTCAGGATATTTCTCAGTGTACGCAAGATAGTTTGCGCGAACAAATCAGTATGATCCCACAAGAACCGATGTTGTTTCACCGGTCGCTCATGGATAATATCCGTTACGGCTCAATTGGCGCTACTGACGACGACGTAATAGCGGCGGCCAAAGCGGCGCGTGCTCATGAGTTTATCATGGACCTCCCAGAAAAATACGAGTCGTTGGTTGGTGAGCGTGGCGTGAAATTATCCGGCGGCCAGCGCCAACGAATTGCCATCGCACGCGCGATACTCAAAAACGCACCGATACTGATGTTGGATGAAGCCACATCCAGCCTCGATTCCGTGACTGAAAAAGCCATACAGAGTTCGCTTGAAACATTAATGAAAAATCGCACGGTCATTGTTGTTGCGCATAGACTTTCGACAATTTCTTATCTTGATCGCATTTTAGTTTTTCATCAGGGTGAAGTCATTGAAGATGGAAATCATGATGAACTTTTACGTCGAAATGGTCATTACGCGCGACTGTGGCGAATGCAAGTAGGAGGATTCTTGCCCGAAAGGGAAACTCCGTCGGTCGTTACCGAGCGAGAAGCGTGACCATTTTATATCGGCGCGGCTTATTTATAGCCGATTAGTAAAGCGTTGCATTCTTTTTGTAACAAACCACCGTGAATTTCGATGGTCGAAAATGTCGCTCGGGCCGCTATGTCAGCTGCTCGAATATCGATTTGCGAAAAGCCTTGTTGTTGAAGAAATAACATCGAACTGCCAAAATACACTCGCGGGATGCCGGCCCAGATGATCGCCGATAGGCACATCGGGCACGGTTCGACTGTGGAGTACAAAACCAAATCTTTCCAATAAACGTTTTGTTTTCGTGCGACTTTTTGAATCGCCACAATTTCAGCATGCAGTGTCGGGTCGAGATGTGCGTCGTTCGCGGCGCCGGTTAAAATTTTGCCAGTCAACGAGTCAACAATTACCGCTCCCATCGGGTAGTTTCGGGAGAGGCGAGCTTCACGAATCGCGTGCCGCATAAGTTGTTCGTGATCAAGGGTTGAACTGTTCGATGGAGATTGGGCAGGCATTACCGTTGGTAACATTGCCATAGTTCGAATCGGAGCCGCAGCGGCATTGTTCAACAGTACAATGAATAGTAAAATCGCGGCAAATATTAAGGTTAATATGCCCATATTAAAGGACCAATTGCCTGCGCGCCACCGTACTGTCATGCCATAGTTCTACTGCAAGAACGCGGCCAAAGGTTTACGTGGAGATAGTCATCGTTTTGATATGCTGATGTGGTATCGAAAACAGAGCTTACTAAAGGCCGTATAATTTAGTAAAAGTCTCTCGTGAAAAAAGGTTTAGTGAATTCGAAAGGGTTTCAAAAGTGGCAAAGCGGCCACCCCTGGCTCTATGCAACCGAGATACTACATAAAAAAAACTTGCCGCAACGGCCATCCGTCGTTTTCTTTGGCGAGAATTGGTGGTTTTGTTCGCCTAAGAGTTTTTTGCGGCTGCGGCGTTTTGGTCCTTTGCAACCACAGTGGATGAAGAATTCTCGTCTTGAGGTCATAACGAATGCGGACCAGTTTCGATCTTATTTTGGAGAATGGCTCGCGCGTCATTTAACCGAGACGCTTGAAAGTAAAATGAGCGCAGTCTTAAAACCCGGTGACGATATCGTGCTTCGATGGATATTTTCTGAAGCCGATTTGTTACCTGGGCTGACCGTGGATATTTTTGATGACACCGTGATTTGCCAAATTACAACGGCTCCCATTGAATTGTTTTGGTTGGCGCTTCGCGAACTTATTTCAGCCGCCTTTGCTGCACGTTTTGGTTATGAGCCGAAAATTTTTGAACTCCGAAATTCGCCTGCGCGGCTGAAGGAGGGTCTTGAAGTGATCGCGCCGGCAGAAAGGCAACACGGCACACCGTTTGATTCTTCGAGTAGACCGTTGAGATGGAACGGATACAAGTGGCAATTTCAACTTGACCGGCCAACGCAGAAAACTGGGGCGTATCTTGATCAACGCGACAATCACTTGCGCGCGGCTGAAATCGCAAAGTCGTTTGGGTTTAAAACAGCTTGGGACGTCTTTTGTTATCAAGGAGGATTTACCATTCATCTGCTCGGCAAAGGTTTAACGGTTACGGCTGTGGACCAGTCGCAAGAGGCACTTGAAGTTCTCAAAAAAAATTTAATTTTAAATAACTTGCCACCGAGCCACTGTGACATTGTAAGGGCCGATGCCTTCGA
>JAJYHS010000113.1 GCA_021784635.1 bacterium | reverse complement strand
CAAGTAGGGTAGATAATAAAAGGCGGAATTTTCGGGAATTCACCCCGACATTGTAACTGTTGTGCTTAATTTCTTCGATAGGGAGTGTTTTCACAAACTGTCAAAAGTTTGGACGAAACGATTCGGCGAATCATCAATATCGGCTTCTGTGGCGGCTCAATAAGATGGTCCCAAAACATAATGAGATTTAAATAGTTTATTTTAGGAATGCTTTAACCGGATGCGCGTTCCATACTTCGGCGGTTTCGAGGTTGAGACAATCGAGTTTGCCCTGCGCCATATTGTCCCAAACATTTCCGATATTCTTGCGCCAGCACGAATGCACTTTTAGAATAGACCCTGGCAAGAGACTTGCACTTTCCAAATTTAATTGAATACAAGGGGGAATGACTGCATGGGCCAACCAGATTTGAATCGACGCGGTTTTATGTTGGGTACTGGGGCTGTCCTTTTAGCGGGTGCAATACTGCCGACAATTGCGGATGCAAAAGAAAAGAGTCTACCAGAAGCACATCCACGCGAAGACGAAGCCTTTGCTACAGTTAAAAAACACACCGTTGCGGCAAACCCAGCTGACGTACCGCCGCCCATAAAGCGCGCCTACGCCATTCACCACGACATTGAACTTGAGGCCCGGCAAGTTGAAGCCGAACTTAGCGATGGTACAACATTTCATTTTATGACGTGGAACGGGCAAGTCCCCGGGCCAATGATTCGTGTAAGGCAGGGTGATACCGTTTCGCTTACGATCAAAAGTTCAAAAAGCAATAATCGTCCGCATAATCTTGACATGCATGCCATTTACGCCACGGGCGGGGGATCAACGGCAACATTTGTGCTGCCGGGGCAAAGTAAAACTGAAAAATTCAAATGTATGTATCCTGGTGCGTTTATCTATCATTGTGCCGTCCCTAATATGGATGCTCACATCAGCTCAGGAATGTTTGGAATGATACTCGTCGAACCGTACGAAGGCTTACAACAAGTTGATCGAGAGTTTTATTTTGGGCAACACGAGATTTATACAAAACAGCCATTCGGCAAAAATGGACTTGCCACGTTTGACTACGACGCCATGACGCGCGAAGAACCCAATTATGTTGTTTTCAATGGGGCAGTAAATGGCATAACTTCAGATTGGCTTGGTCCCGCTGTAGCTCACGTTGGCGAGAAAATTCGAGTCTTTATGGTTTGTGGCGGTCCGAATCTCACTTCAAGTTTTCATGCAATTGGTAACGTTTGGAGCCGCTGTTGGCCTCAAGGCGCCATTGCGAACGAGCCGATTAAATATGTACAGACACAATCGGTGCCGCCGGGCAGTTGATTTGTTGGTGAAATGGATCTGCCGGTCAAAGAAACCATTAAACTAGTGGACCACGCGCTTTCACGGGTTGTTCGCAAGGGTTTACTTGCAGAAATAAAAGTTGTTTGATGTTCACTTGGCAAAAAATTGAAAAGGATCCGTTTCGGATATTCTTCCCGTTAGGGGCGATTCTGGCACTTTGTGGCCTGGCCCCTTGGCTCGGGCACTTTTTTGGGTACATCGGATACCCTCGCACTTTGCATGAACTTTTGATGATGAATGGATTTCTCCTGTCGTTTGTGTGCGGATTTCTTATGACGGCGATTCCGCGTTTCACCGGTGCGAATTATGCGACTCGCTACGAAATTGTGACTGTATTAACCATGATTATCACTTCAGCATTTGT
Organism: bacterium; assembly: GCA_021784635.1. Classification (GTDB taxonomy): domain Bacteria; phylum Bdellovibrionota; class Bdellovibrionia; order Bdellovibrionales; family UBA1609; genus RBG-16-40-8. The sequence goes on along the minus strand of JAJYHS010000113.1, from coordinate 1,315 downwards.
CGCATTTTCACGTTTGCAATCCGTCAATTATTTACTTTCTTCCTTTGCAATTATTTTTCTCGCTTCGTTTGCGATTCGCCGGTTTGTAAAGCGTACCGCCAATCCACCGCACACTTTCATATTTATTGGCCTCGGTCTTGTACTTTGGCTTTGCGGCAATTTGGGCCAATATTTGAGCGCACGTGGGCTCGTTCAATCGGCGTCTGTGGCTGAGATGTTTCAAGACCTGTTTACCAATGGCGCCATAATGTGTTTAGTGCTGGGAGTGGGTGGCCGTGTTATGCCGGCGATTCTGGGGTGGCAAGATGTTGTTACGCATATGCGAAAGCAATATGAAACCGCAGGATCTTTTTTTGGCAAAATTCCGTTTGCGATTTGGGCATCAATTTACGTCTTTCTGTTGTCGTTTTTATTAGAGCCCTTCATATCTATTCGTGTTTGTTTCAGTCTGCGCGGGCTCGTGACTCTTTACTTTGGGATCAAATTTTGGAGAATCTTTCAACTCCCGAAAAATCGCTCGTATCTTGCGTGGGGGATCTGGCTTAGCGCTTGGTGTCTCGCTGTGGGCTATTTTATACCCGCAATTTGGATCAGCCAAGAAGTTGATGCGCTTCACTTTTTGCTAGTTGGTGGTTTCAGTCTTCTGACACTTCTTATTGCCATGCGGGTCTCGTTTGCTCACAGCCCAGCCGGTACCGATATTGAAAAGCGATCGCCGCTGATTTTGATATTTGCGGGTCTCATTTTACTTGCGATGATTACTCGTGTGACGGCAATTATATGGCCACCAATTTATCTTGATCATTTGGGGTATGCTGCCGCTACTTGGCTCGTGGGGCTTTTGCTTTGGGGATGGCTAGTAGTGATGTGATCATTGCTCGGATTCGCGGCAGTTTTCGACCTTTTCAAGAAGGTGACGAGAGATGTCCGCCGCTTGATTCGCCGCAAATTCGATTTTAGATGTGCACTCCAATATGGTTTGGGTGTCATTGACTTTGCGCTTGATGAGGTCGCAGTACATTTGAATTGCGCCTAGAATGTTATTTATATCATGAGCCGTACGGCCAGCGAGTATGATAATTTCGCCATCACTTTTGATTGTCTGGTTTTGCTCCGTTTTCATCATCGCACACTAAACCCGGGCCCCGCGTTTTTTGTTGCAGGTCGAAATAACTGAACGAGGGCTTCGAAAAACTTCTTGTCTAAAAATGCAGCGCAATTCGATGCCATATCCTGTAACGCGTCGGCCGGAGACATTGGAGTGTATTGAGGATTTTTAATTACCCGATAACAGAATTCATCAGCGACCGAAATC
>JAJYHS010000002.1 GCA_021784635.1 bacterium | reverse complement strand
TCCGCTCGCCACAAAAGGGCTCTACAAAATTACGGCCAATGGAGTTTATTATTACCGCGAAAATCTCCCGCCACCGAATCGCACGGTCTCTGTACGCGTCGGGACGTTTTCGCCAACCAGTCTTGTTAATCCCGATAATTCGAACGCCACTTATTCGGCGATCTATGGGACAAACCAATCCCCGATCATCCTCTACGATTATGAGCGGCCATTTTTTCGCTCGTTCGGCCGCTTGGCCTGGAAGCTCGGAACGGGATTATTCGTTGCCCAGGGTCATGGCATATTTGTTCAGCAAAACCGCGACACTCCACCCGAGCAATTCACGCTGATCGGCATTCCGCTCAGTGCGGGCCTCGTTTATAGTCTGCAATTTTCGCGTCTCCAATGGGTTGTACCTTACGCCGAGGCTGGCGGCGATTTTTTTGGCCTCACTGAAATACGTAGCGATAAAGCGGCCGGATTTAGCGGAATTGCCGGTGCGCCGACCCTGCATTTTTCATTTGGCGCGCGCGTTCCGCTCGGATTTAATGTGCGCGATTTTCTTGATCTTGCTCGCGAATACGGGATCAGCGTGATGTACTTAACGGGCGAGTATCGCGACTACATCGGGCTTTCGAACCACTTCGACCTCTCGGGTAGCACCGTTACAGTAGGCGTCGCTGCGGATTATTGAATTTACGTCGTGAATCGTCGTTGAACAGACGCCTAACAGTCGCTATGGTCGCGGCAAATGAAAACGCGGATCAAGCTTATTCTTCGCTATGACGGGACCGATTACGGCGGTTGGCAACGCCAGACTAAAAACACCGGCAAGCCGACTATTCAAGAAACGCTAGAGGACGTCCTTGGTAAAATTTTTGAATCAAAAGTGCGCGTCGCGGGGTCCGGTCGCACAGACGCCGGAGTGCACGCCGAAGCACAAGTGGCACACTTTGACGCCCCAAGAGCGGTCGATAACATTAACATTGTACAGGCGCTCAACTCGATGTTGCCGGATTCAATCGCCGTTTTAAAATCATTTGCCGCTCCCGACGAATTTCATGCGCTATTTTCAGCAACCGGTAAAACCTATAGATACGTGATTTACAATGGACCCATCCGCGATCCGCTTCAGATTCGCTATGCCACTTGGATAAAGAAGCCCCTCGACATTGAAATACTCAATCAATTTTCAAAGGTCCTGATCGGCGAGCATGATTTTAAGAGCTTTCAAACGAGCGGTACCGAAGTCAAAACAACGGTTCGTCAAATCAGCGAAGCCCAGTGGGCACGAGGCAGTGGCGCACACGGCGGACGTCTTCTAGAGTTTCGCATCACCGGCAGCGGGTTTTTGAAACAAATGGTGCGTAATATTGTTGGCACGCTCCTTTATCTACATCAAAACCGGGGTACAGCGCGCGATATGAAGAAAATCCTTGAATTCTGCGACCGTAGAAAGGCCAAAATGACGGCTCATCCCGAAGGACTGCACCTGCATGCGGTCTATTATCCGCCTGAACTTGACAAGGCCTGCCGTGAACTCTAAAACTGTCGACTTTACGGAGATATAATAATGGCAACAAAACCCGGCAAAACGTGGGTGGCAAAAAAAGGCGTCAAAAACGACGGCGAAGTGACTGTTGAACAAAAATGGTGGCTTGTTGACGCCAAAGACCAAACCCTCGGTCGTCTTGCCACTCAAGTAGCAATGGTTATTCGCGGCAAAACAAAACCGAGTTTCACCCCACACGTCGATACCGGTGATTTTGTCGTTGTAATAAACAGCGATCAGATTCAAATGAGCGGTAAAAAGTGGCAAGAAAAGCTCTATTACCGACATTCGCGCTATTTCGGCGGCATTAAATCTTTGACGGCCCAAGAGCAAAAAGAAAAAGATTCGACATTTATTGTGACCGAAGCAGTTCGTGGGATGCTCCCGAAAAACAAACTGTCGCGAAATCTAATTAAAAAATTAAAAGTTTATCGGGGGACGGAACATCCTCACGCACGACAAAAACCCGAAGCTTTAACAATTTCGAGATAACAGGAAAAATAACGAGGAATTAAAAATGGCAAAAAGCACTGTCTACTATGCAACCGGCAAACGTAAAACCAGCGCAGCTCGCGTTTTTTTAAAAGCGGGTACAGGCAAAGTAGATGTGAACGCGATGCCAATAGATAAATATCTGCCTACGCAAGTGAGTCTCATGAAAGCTCTATCGCCATTTTCGGTGACTGAAGCTAAAGATAAATTCGACGCCAGCATTACAGTTGTAGGCGGCGGTAAAAGCGGACAAGCCGGCGCCATTTGCCACGGAATTACACGCGCGCTTTTAGTTGCAGACGGAGAAAAATATCGCCCGCTTTTGAAGAAGGCTGGCCTTGTCACCCGAGATGACCGTATGGTTGAACGTAAAAAATTCGGCAAGCACAAAGCCCGCAAACGTCCACAATTCTCAAAACGTTAATTAAGCGTTTAGGTTTGTCACCTGAACCGGTTCACGATTTCTTTGAAGTAGTTACCGCGTTCGACGTAGTTTTCGAACATGTCGAAGCTTGAGCATCCCGGCGAAAGCAAAACCGTGTCGCCTATCCGGCTTTTTTGAAATGCTATTAAAACCGCTTCTTCAAAGGTGCCGATAAGAAACGTTTCGGCATAATCGCCGATTTCGCGATTGATACGCTCTTTTGCTTCGCCGACCAAAATCAGTGTTTTCACTTTTCGCCGGATGATTTCAGCAAGCGGCGTGTACGTCAAATTCGTATCTTTGCCACCCATGATTAGAATCACGTTCTCGTCGAATGCGTCGAGCGCACGCCGCACAGATTGCACGTTGGTCGCCTTTGAATCGTTGTAGAATTCAACTCCCCCCACACGTCGAACGTATTCCAGCCGGTGCGGCATGCCGGTAAAGTTATCCATCACGTTTTGAATCACTTCGTGGCGTGCGCCGTACTCGCGCGCCGCAAGTAACGCGGCCATCATATTCTCAACTGAATGGGTACCCTTCATTTTAATATTAGTAAGATTGAAATACTCGATTTCTGGGCCC
>JAJYHS010000156.1 GCA_021784635.1 bacterium | reverse complement strand
CGCGCAAGAGTGATGATTCTCGATTCAACTGCTTTTACATATGGGCAGTGATTGCACATAAACACGATCACTTTGGCCGGAGCTTTCGCGATTTGATCCGATGACCAATTTCGCTCGTCAACCGTCTTAAGTTTAAATTTAGGCATTTCTGCGCCTAGAGCAACTTCTGGGGTGTATAAAAGCGACATGGCAAATTTCTCCTACGCTTCAAAGATTTCGCCACGATAACATATCATTTTGGGCGGTTTCAAGATCGCCATTTGGAAAAACGCGCGTGTAGCGAAGACCTGCTGGATGTCGGCGGATCGCGGCTAACAAATCTTCGCAATCCTTTTGGGGCATCTCATTCAATTGTGATTTTTTAACTGCCGTACGAAGTTCCGTTGCGAGGTCGTCAAGAAACTTCAGCCAAATCGGTGCCGTCAGATATTGTTCATTTTCGTTGCGGTCTGGTTCGCCGTTTTTTTGTTCGAGTGCGCTTAAGCATCCGGCAATTGGCACACCTGATGGCGCAGAAAATACGTTTAACCCAAAGCCTACAATTAGGCGGTGGCGCGGGCCTTGCTGTAAGGCTTCGGCAAGAATTCCTAAGATTTTATTGTTTAAAAAATAAATATCATTGGGTGGCTTGAGGCTTAACCCCGCGTTTGAAAAGGTCTGATTTAGCGCGCGATAAATGTGAAGTCCCATGAGGGGTGCCGTGATCGGTTGCGCGGCATTTTCAAGTTCCCATGACCAAGTCATCAAAAGCGCATCACCGGAGGGGGGTGCGATCCAGGCGTTTGCGCCGCGGCCGCGTCCTTTAGTTTGAATATCAGCCAAATATATTTTCTCGCCAGGTATCGACTTACTAAAGGCTTCGTTTTTAGCGAGATCGTTAGTGCTTTCAATAATTCGTGAAGCGGTAAACTTGAATTGCGAAGAGTCGGTTTGGATTTTGCTGTTGAGCCATTCTTTCGTGACATCATAGACGTGAAAAGGTCGAGGTACCGTCACGTCGAGGTCCTTTGTTCAAGTAATAAGCTGATATCGGCACAAGGGGCAGAGTGGGTGAGTGCGCCGACGCTGATAAAATCGACTCCCAGTTCGGCCACTTCACGTACGCGTTCAAGTGTCATATTGCCAGACGCTTCTGTTTCGATAGGTGCCGGGATATTTCTTAGCGCTTCGCGCATATCGTCAATGGACATGTTATCAAGTAAAATTCGCCAAACACCGAGACTCACAGCCTTGCGGACTTCATCAAGATTTCGCACTTCAACTTCAACGGGCAGCCGACTTTCTTTCTGAATCGAATTAACCGCTATAGCGAGTCCGCCGGCAAATTCAATATGGTTTTCTTTAATAAGAACGCCATCACTTAGACTCATTCGGTGATTGCATCCGCCCCCATGAACAACCGCCATTTTTTCGAGCGCTCGTAAACCCGGCAGCGTTTTACGCGTATCCAAAATTTTCGTTTTGGTATGTTTAATTTGTTCGGCGTAACAGCGGGTAAGAGTTGCGATGCCCGAAAGATGGCCAAGAAAATTAAGGGCCACGCGCTCACCTTTTAAAATCGATGCGATGGGGCCGCGGATGACGCAAATGTTTTGCTGATTTAATATAAATGCCCCGTCCTGGAATTGCCAGTCCACGGTCACCGATGAGTCGATGGCTTTTAGTGTTTCGGTAAAAGGGTCGGTTCCTGAAAGAACGAGATCCTCTTTAGCAATAACACGTGCAAGACCTTGGAGTGAATCGAGGTGTAAACTGTCGGTGGTCACGTCGACCGTCGGGATATCTTCTTGCAATGCGATTTGTATCAGGCGCGAGAGCGAATTTTCGGTCATTTGCGTTCATCTAATAACTTGCTGAGTTCGCGTTCCACAACTTGAGCTGCAATTTCTGGCAAGATTTGCCAAACCACTTTTTCAATGACTTCTTTGGATTGCGCACGAACTATTTGTATAAGCTGCTCTTCCGATAATTGCGGGATTTCAGCTTTTGGTTTATGCGCGACTTCTTTCGGTGTTTCAGGCGGCATAAGATTGGCGCTTTCGCCTTTATGTATATCTAAATTTAGCTCAACTAAACCAGAATCCTCTTGCTTATCGGGTTCGAGTTGAAATCGCGATAACGATTTTTGTACCCAGAGCCCGTCATCTTCGGCAGTTACCAATTCATCGTCGGATTTAGATACAGCGTGCTTGTTTGCCGTGCTGGGGTTTTTATTTTGCAACGCCCGGTTTAAATTCGAGCGTGACGCAATTGGAACATTCGTGAATTCATCGGCGTCGGCAGATATTGGAATAGCCGGCGGTTCAAAACTTTCCATTGACCAATTATCTTTAGACGAAGAGCCGCTCGCTTCGAGCGGGACCGATTGCGGGCCTTCGTCAAATTCCGGAAGTTTTGGAAGTGTAACAAAAGGCGCGACGGGTTGAGTTTTTGTTTTTGGAACCAAATCGGTGATAATGGAGCGCAATTTCTGTGCGTCAAATGGCTTTTCTAAATGGTCGTTTGCACCCGAGTTTCGATATTTTTGTTGATCTAGTTCCATGAAACCACTCCAAATAAGGACGACCGGTGTGGCGGCCAGTGACGGCGTCTTTTTTAAGTCCCGGCAAACGTCATAGCCGTTTTTCTTTTGTAAAAGTACGTCCACGAAGACGATATCGGGATGAACGCGTTCGGCCACCGCGACAACATCACTGCCAATGGTGACGGGTGTGACCTCGACACCAAAGTCTTGCAAGGCTACTTGAAAAACCTTTTTTATAGTGACACTTTCATCAGCAAGTAAGACGCGCAAAGCCATGATTCGAGTCAACATCGAATCCAGTGTAGAGTCAAGATAGGGCAGACAACGAGGTGATAGCTGTTTACTAGTATCGACCGCTATTTAGCGAAAAATTTTTTCTTTTATTTTTTAGGCGGACTTATTGTGTTTGCAGCGATCTACCTTGCAATCGATTACACGTCGGTGTCGATGCAGTTTCACGCTCCCACGCACGTTTTAGTTGAATATTATAAGTATGACATAATCCGTATCCTATATCGCC
>JAJYHS010000109.1 GCA_021784635.1 bacterium | reverse complement strand
AAAATTCTACAACTGCATAAGCGGCTTGATTTCGCAGACGTTAAACTTTCAAGTTTTATACTGAAGTTTATTGAGGCTCGCGGGGCGCGCCTTCGCGAAGGGGCCGGGCGGCTCGACGCTATGAGCCCCTTGCGTGTCGTTGAAAGAGGGTACTCTATAGTTAAAAAGCAAGACGGAGTAATTGTGAAATATTCGGCGCAACTAAAGTTAGGCGAAAAAGTGCAGTTAACGTTTTCAAAGGGAACGGCGCTAGCCAATATCGAAAAAGTTGAACCTTAAGGAGAAAAAAATGGAATTTGAAAAAAAACTTGAGCGTCTTGAAGAGATCGTAAAGGTTATGGAGGCCGGGAATACATCCCTCGAAGAATCGCTGCGAATTTTTGAAGAGGGCGTACGCTTGTCGCGCGAGTTACAAAACACGCTCGCGGCCGCTGAAGAAAAAGTGAAGGTTCTTCTCAAGGTCGACGCCGATGGCAATGCCACTTATAAAGATATTGCTAAAGAATGAGTCCCGAAGATATTAGACTTCAAGCCGCAATAGACGGGTTGAATAATTTTTTTGAACGGCACCTTGAATCGCGTTCGCGGGCATTAGGTGAAAATTTGGCGAATGCGGCCATATTAAAGAGCGCGATGGAATATTCGCTCTTTTCTGGCGGCAAACGGTTTCGTCCACAAGTCGCGTTTTTAACGGCCGAGCTTTTAGAAATGGCGCCAGAGCGCGTGGTCGCTCACGCTGCTGCTGTTGAACTGGTTCACACCTATTCACTCATCCACGATGATTTGCCTTGCATGGACGACGACACGTTTCGGCGAGGTGTATATACGAATCATATTTTATATGGAGAAGATAAAGCCCTGCTTGCCGGCGATGCCCTTCTTACCGAGGCATTTGATGTGCTGGCCACGCATTACTCCTATGCGCCCGAAATTGGGCTGGAGCTCACGCGCCTGTTGTCTGAAGCCGCCGGGTTTACGGGTATGATTGCCGGTCAAATTGCCGATCTTGATTTGGCCCGGCGCGAGCATCAAGGGAGCGTCGAGAAAATATTGGCGATGCACAGCCGAAAAACGGGAGCGCTTATTCGCTATGCGGCAGAAGGGACAGCAGTAGTTGCGAGAGCGTCAAAGTCGGAACAAGAAAAAATCGGCCAATTTGGCACTCAGCTGGGACTTGCCTTCCAAATCGCGGATGACCTTCTTGATTACGCACCTAATTGTGTTGAGAAAAACGGCCTCCCCTATGTTTTGGGAGTCAAAAAGTCTCGCGAACTATTATTAAAAGTTACAAATGACTGTAAAAGGATATTGGAACAATACGGTGCGCGCGCAAAAGGTCTTTTAAAAATTGTAGAAAACAATTGCCTGCGTGATCATTAGTCGCTAGTAATTGCCACCGATTATGAAATCATTCTTGAAAACTCCGACAGCATTTTTTTCGGTTAGTGCATTTGTCGCTACAATTGCACTATTGTGTTTTTCGCTTCAGGCGCGAGCATATCCCGAGTACGCCACGCGCTACAATATAATGAGCTGTACCGCCTGCCACGTCAGTCCATCGGGCGGCGGTCCGCGAACGCTTAACGGAAAACTATTTAGTGCGCACGGTTTTAAAATGAATCCCTTTTTAGTTCAACCGTACGTTTCAGCGGATTTCCGCACGATTTTTTATGATCCACAAAATGTGAAGCAATCCAGTGACGGCATGGGCGTCATGTCGGGTTCAATCGCCGCCAATTTGCCGGTGGACGCCTCTCATCGCATCCACCTTGTAGTCAATCAAAACGTCGCGGGATTTTCAATTGCACCCACGCGAAGCGCCTATGCACTTTTTGAGTTGTCGCCAAACGACGGTCGCCCGCACATGTTTGACGATTTAATGGTCGGTCGTATTCGGCCGGCATTCGGTATTGTAACCGATGAGCACCGCACCTATACGCCCATTCAAAAAGGGACAATGTGGTACGATTTTGATACGGGGGCGCAGCTTTCAGGCACTCCCACGCCACATATTCATTATGATTTGGCACTGGTGAATGGAACCACAATTCCGTCGGCTGGGACCACCTTTGGACAAGATCAAGCCCAACAGTTTGGCGGATTTTTTAATATTCGTTATATGCCCACTTGGGTGATGATCGGAGCAAGTGGGGAGTACTGGCCGGCAGCGGCGGGTCAGGCATCGCAGCAGGCGCTCACGCTTTATTCTATTGCTTCAATTGGGCGTGCAACTTGGAACCGAATACCTGTTGATATCAAACTTGAATTTGATGAAGCCCGAAACGAAGACAGCAATTTGACGACAAGTGGATTTATTAGCCAGACGTATGTTACTGCGCTGGGAGCCGCGCAGTCCCAAGGCGCCATGGCTTGGGTAGATTACAACGTAAATAACCGCCTGACACTTATTTATAAATATGACTACCTTGTGCCGGATATCGATTACGGCGGCGATTATTTTGATCGAAACGGAATTGGATTTCGTTGGTTCATTGGCCCTGGCGTCGATATTCAAGCGCGAACCGAGCTTGCACACGTGACGGCGACCAATTCGGCTGTGCAAAACGATAAAACAGATTGGGGTACACAAAATGCCACATTTGCGTTTTTACAAATTGAAATTTAGCGCTGTTACGAGCGCAAAGCGCCTCGCCATTTGGGCAGGACTTTTCTTGTTTGTTGCGGCTCCTCTAGCGCACGCTGAGGTTATCGGAGACCCGAACCGCGGCAAAACAAAGGCGCAAATTTGCGCCGCCTGCCACGGAGCAAATGGTATTAGCGTCAACGATAATTGGCCAAATTTGGCGGGCCAAAAAGAGAATTATATTGTTGAACAGCTAAAGGCCTTTCAGGACGGCACCCGCGCGAACCCCATTATGAGCGGGATAGCAAAGATGCTGACCCAACAAGACATCCCCATGCAGAAGATGTTCGTGTCGCTTGAGCGCCGGATGCACTGCGGTATGGGCAAGTGCTGCCGCTGCAACGTCGGCTCGACCTACACCTGCCTCGAAGGCCCGGTCTTCGACTACTGGACGGTAATG
>JAJYHS010000046.1 GCA_021784635.1 bacterium | reverse complement strand
TATTTTTGTTTTTGAATTTACAAATTATAAGGGCTTTGTGTTGAAAAGGATTGCGCTAATGCCCAAACACGGGCATGGGCAGTTCCGTAAGATCGCCAATTTTCTCGGCATCAACTCAGTCAACGTCACACAAATTTTTAGAGGCAGTCGCGAACTGACCGTGGAGCATGCGGTTCTACTTTGCGAGTATTTCGGACTATCAGAAATTGAGGGTCATTATTTTGTTGGGCTTGTGGAGCTTGCCCGCGCCGGGCATTTCAAACTCAAACAAATGATTCAAAAGCGGCTCGATGAAATTCTTGAAAAATCGCAAAATTTAAAGACTCGTCTTTCATCGCACGAAACATTGAGCGATGCAAATAAAGCGCTCTTTTATTCAAGTTGGTACAACTCTGCCATCCGCTTAGGGACTTCGATAAAAGACTTGCAGAACGCCGACGCGATCGCGAAACGATTCAATTTGCCTCTTTTAACCGTCAATCGCGTTATTGAATTTTTGCTACAAACAGGGCTTTGTAAATTAGAGCAAGGTCGACTTCGCATGGGGCCAAGCTCGACACATCTTGAAGCCAGCTCGCCGCTCATTGCTCGTCATCACACCAATTGGCGCATGAAAGCGATCGAAAAATTCGACACCCTTACATCGGATGAACTCTGTCTTTCGATGCCGTGTTCACTTTCGCAAACATCAGCGCAAGAAATTCGTCGGGAGCTTGTAACATTCATTGAGCACGTAACTGAAATCATAGATCGCGGCCCTGAGGAACAACTCCGCTGTCTCAATATCGACTGGTTTAAAATTTAATCAACGTGGCGCCTTTAGCATCTCAGCCAAAAACGCCGCGAGTGAAGATTAGGCATTCGCCGTAGAAAATGCGCTGTGACGCATGTCACGCCAAAACCAACCCAGCATCGGATCGACATCGATCGATTCGACGATCTGCAACTCACGTGGTTCAAGCGCTTCAACAATGGACCGTTCTAATTGGCCCGGCCCGACATGGATCAGCTTTCTCACATCCTTCTCGTCAATGGCGTGCTCAATTGCAGCGAGCAGTTTCATCTCGGGGTCACATACCGGAATAAAATGTTCGTTGTCTTCAGTATCGACAATTTCACGTTGAAAAGTCTGATAGCGTGGCAGTGCTTGACCATTCAATAGCGCAAGATTGGACATTTCGTCATCGTTCGGCAATTCAACGCCGGAATTGGCCATAATGAATTGCGCGAGCGACTGGCGGCCGCACACGACGGTCAGAGCCGAATCATTTTGAATGTTCCCGATATAACATTCAGGGCTTCGAAAATGCCGCCGATAACGGTCGGCCAAAGCAATCTGAACAATAGATAAACATAGTTTCTTTAAAACGATATTGTTAAAAAATGTGGAATCGTCCGAAGCCAAAAAAGTATGAAAGCTAAACGAATGGGCAAAACTGTCATGATTATAATGACGATCCCAAATTTGTTGAGCCTCTTGCAATTTCAAACTGACTTCTGGGATTCTCAAGACGCCTAGACGGACGTCGATAAAATCGAGCGAGTTGGCGCCCCCGAACACCAATGCTTCTTTCATTGCCCCCCCTTTATTTTCTGCGTTTCCCCAAACGCGAGTTAAAACTGTTTAACAGCAATTCTTGTGCCGTTCAATAAATCCTCTCCAAATCGCGCACTTTTCCGTACACCGAAAAAATTTAAGATCCTAACAGTTTAGAGTGTGAAAATTTTTTTCGTTCGCATGAAATTAACGATTGTTGTCAAAAGCGGGTGAGGTCGAACCGAGCACGTCAAAAGTCGAGTCATGATTTAGGTTTTGCTCGACCTAAAAAGCGTCTGTTAGACTTTTAGCAGAGCAATTGGAGGTGCGCCTGTGCGAGGCGACGTTGCGCGTCCACTCCTTGAAAAGTATTACGTTTCTGCACTTTGTGCCTTAATCGGCTTAGCGATAGCCGATCTGGCCATTTTATATTTTCGGCCACTAATGTTGCCGAACCAACCGTTGCCTGTGATGCCGGCACATTACAGCCCGGCGATTATTAAAAATCTTGCCGACTATGAAGCGATTACAGACCATAATATTTTCAATCAAGATGGCGTTATCCCTCCCGCCTTGGCCTCGGGCAAAGAAAATACTTTTGAAGTACCGGCCGTACTGTCGCACCTTCCGCTTAAATTGTTAGGTACGATCGTGAACTTTGACCCCAAAAAATCCATTTGCACCGTGAACATCACTAGCCAACAAAAAACCAATTCATTTCGCGTCGGCGACACGATTGGCGACATGGCGCGAATCACCAAAATCGAGCGCCGCAAAGTGACCTTTCTTAATCTAAACAATAATCGTATGGAATATATTGAAATCCCGCAAAACGCGGTTCTTGAGTTCGGAATGCAGACCGCGGTTAAGCCCGGTCAACTAGTCGAACAAACCAGCAAAAATAATTTTGTTATGCGGCGAACGGACGTAACCCGGCTTACAAAAAACTTGGCGTCACTTTTACAACAAGCGCGGGTAGAGCCCGTATTTTCGCCCGACGGGGTGAGCGTTGAAGGCTTTCGATTTGTTGGCATACAGCCCGGAAGTATTTATTCGAAACTCGGTCTTCACGTGGGTGACATGATCAAGACCGTCAACGGTCATTCGGTCGATAGTCCTACCAAAGCTATGGAACTTTATAATTTGTTGAAGAATTCGTCGTCGGTACAACTAGGGATTGTGCGCAACGGACGCGATGTGAATTTAAACTACACGATTCAGTAAGAATCGTGGAGCGGGCCAATAAAGGCAATTGCGAGGCCACTGACAGCAAAGGAGTGCTGAATATTATGAACCGTCGAAGTGAAACATCTAAGGCTACGATATTTATGGCATTAGCCATTACGGCTATGTTGGCCCTGACGACGCGTTTGTCTGCGCAACCGGTGCAACCTGACACATTGTCACCGACCGACACATCATCCCCAACAGACACTTTCGCACCAACTGCGCCAACCGATTCGCAAAGCCCGCTGCAAACAGTGGACAATAAAACGCCGCCGCCGGGG
>JAJYHS010000289.1 GCA_021784635.1 bacterium | reverse complement strand
TTTTTCATCTCGAAATTCGTGAGCTTCGGTTCGCCGATTACGTTTGCGAGTTGCGCGACGGCTACTTCGTACTGGCTGGTCGCATTTGCAATCTGCGAATCAAGAAGCGCCAATTGCGTTTTCGTTTGAAGCGCATCCAGGAGCTGACTGCGGCCGATCCGCGCACGATGGACGGCGGTTTGAAACGACTCCTTCAAAATTTTAAATTGTTGTTGAAGAATTTGCTTGTTCCGCGTCGTCATTACGACCTGAAAAAAGGCCTGCATTAATTGGCTTAGGAGATTGCGCCGATCGATCTGCGCATCAAGTTGGCTAATATTGCGATCGAGTCTTGCGGCGTGGATAGCCGAGATGCTGCCGATTGCAAATAACGGTTGGGTTAACGACAAGGTTGTCTCGTACTGGTTGTACGGATTGCCGTTAAATAACGAAAGCGGATAAAGAAGCGCGCCTTTTGCACGGCTTTCTGTCGCGGTCAATTTAATGTTCGGAAGCAGTTGCGACCGGGTGATCGGAATCTGCGCTTCCATTTGATTAATGTGTTCTTCTTTTTCGCCAAGTTGTGGATTCAAGCGGAGCGCTTTTTCGGCTGCGGCCTTAAGTGTCAATACGAGGGGTGGCGCTTTCGTCGGCCGTGCCGCTGCAAACGCGCAAGGCGTAAACGGTAGAAGAATTGACGCTATTACAAAAGAAAATAAAGCCGTGGAATTCACTGGCTTTGGCCCCCCATACGAACTGGCCTTTTTATGCCAAAACGGGGGGCGTTCGCGCAAGAAATAACGCGTTTACAGATCCGGTCACAGTAAAAATTCTACTGTAAGTCTACTGTGGCGAAATATATTCGCTTACGTCTCCATTTAAAATCGCTTGCGGCGGAATTGCGGTGTAGCGGATATGAAGCTTTGCACCAGGAATCGGCTGTAATTGTAAGTGCTTATCTAAAACGATCGAGTGGTTATTTGGATCGTATGTATAGCCGATGACCCCCTTTGAACTTTCAAAGGGGATGTCTTGGTTGCCGTAGAATACGCGCAGCGTGTAACGGCTGTTGCCGTCAATAAGGGGGGCATAACGTAACGGAATCACCTGAGTAACCAATTTGTTACGAATCGATTTGCCCCAGTTGGCGAAATCTTTGCCGAAAGAGTTACTGTAAAGCGAAACGGCATTTGATTCTTGAACAATTTGACCGTTAGCGAGTTTTTGAAACGGCAAATGATTGGTGAGTTTCAAAAATCGCTCAAGTTTATACGGTGGCCCGGCATCGTCGCGTTGGCAAAGTGTGCAGCTTGGTGGAACAATCGCGCCAAATCCCCACACGCGCGAGCCGTTGCCGCCCGTTGATTTTTTCAAATCAGCATACAATTCAGTTGCACTGATATTTGAATCGTCATTGGCGTCGGTAACAAAGAAAATTACTTTAAAGGCGCGCGGGTCGTGAAAACTAAAACCTTCGCGAATTTGGTTAAGTTGGGCAATTTCTTGCAATGCTTTCGTACCGGTAAATTCAACGGGTTGATGAAATCCCCAAACTGCCGCGACCGGAGAAAATGTTTCTTCGTAGTTAGGGCCGCCTTGGTTAAGATGCTGCACGCCGATTTCCATCGTATTTTTGAGTTCGCTCTTCCAGTCCGGGTCGCTCGACGAAATATAGTATTTGTTCGGGATGACTTGATCGTTCGCATCTTTAACGCGGTGAAATTGGCCGCAACGATAATAGTGGGCATTTTTGCCGAACTGTTTAAAAAACGAAGGCGATTGGTACGTGCGCGAGTCGTAAATTGAAACGACCGCAAAGTGAAACTCCACAGGGTTATTTTTCGAAAATTCATTCACGAACTGTGCGATGTTGCGGTCAACCTTGTCGATGTGCGGTTGCATGCTATCTGAATTATCTTCGACAAACAAAAATTCCGCTTTAGGAGTATAATCGTGGTTCAAAAGGCCGCTCGATTCGTTAACTTGAATCGGCATTTGTTCAGGAGTCGCAACCCATCCGTCGCGGGGCTGTGAACAGGCGGCCAACATCCCAGCTGCCGCGCTCACAATTGCGAATTTCAATACGAAGAGCCAGAGATTGGAAGGCGACGTTTTCATATTTTGGTCCCTCGCTCAGAATTAGAGGCAAATCTTGTTTCGCCATGTATTTTCGAACTCGGGCACGTGCGCATGAGGGCCTGATAATGGCCGAGTTCATCGCGCCAGACCTCGGGGTGCGGCGATTCTGAAACCGGAAACAATAAAACATTTTCGTTATCGGTTATATGACCGATTTCTTTGCCATTGGCCGCTTTCTTCGCCAAAGCCATGCGCTGAATGGTGTCGGCTTCAATAATTTGCAATTCGTGTAAAGTCTTTTTGGTTTCAGCGATCAATCGTTTCGCATAGGGGTCGCCCTTTGCCGCCCGTTTACGCCACTCCGGCAGCCGTGCATTAATGTTTCGTTTAAATTGCTGGCTGACGACGAACACGCCCGGGTAGTCGCAAATTCGTAGGTGAGTTAAAGAGGCGACAAAAAAAGTATGTGGGTCGACTTGGTATTTAAATTGCGGTGCAAGCGCTGTTTGCAAAATGGCCAAAGCTTTTGCGTATTCGCCTTTGCGCGCGGTTACTTCACCTTTTTCTTCAATGGCGTCGAGCCAAAACGGCGAACCTTTTTTAATCATGTTGTATTGCTTCAGCGCGCCGTCGAGATCATGCATCTGAACGAGTAATCGCGCCTTCGTGAGATGCCACAAGTCGCGCTCGTTACGCGTCATTGAGCGGACGGTCGTTTGGTTTAACGCCATTCGATCCAAAATTTTTAAACCAACGATGGGCCGATTGCGCACGCCGAGCTGTGCCGCCCAATGGATGTCGCGCAAAATAACTGCTGTTTCGTTCGCGGGTCTAACACGGGTTCGAACCGCGCGATCTTGCTCTCGGGGAGGGAAGGCAAAACTGTGCAAACCGATTGAGAGGATAAATGCGGCACAACCGACAACCACGGCCAGAAGTGTCCAATTGATTTGCCGCGATCGTATTTTTATTTGAATCCAAATTGCGCGCACCGTTGT
>JAJYHS010000119.1 GCA_021784635.1 bacterium | reverse complement strand
GGCATCAGCCCAGCGAGACTGCAAATCGTCATATTGCTTTCGCAAGCCGGTTTCATCCGGATAAGCAAACATGAGTTGCTCAAGTAAAGAACGTTCTTCATCGATCATGCGATGAATTTTTAAATACTCCAATTTTGAAAGCTGTTGCTGATAGTGATGGCGCGCATCGGCTTTTTGGGCGTCGTAATATTGCTTTTTCATCTGGCGAAGTTCATCGCAGGAGGCTTCCCACGCGGAGAAGTATTCTATAGGCGACGAGTCTTCAGCTGCGGAGTGCGCTGCAATTAACTGCTTGAAAAATTCAGGTCGAGGTTGAAATCCGCTTTGCGCTAACAGGTAGCAGTACGGGTAAAATGGAATGCGGCGCTTTTCAGCGAACCAAAGTTGGTATAACTCCATGGCAAATTCGGCGTTACCGGAATTTATAATAAATGCTAGAAACGCCTGTCTTTGTTTTAAGCCCGGAGACTCGGCACGTAAACGATGCAACAGGTTATCCGCGACTCGGTCGGAGTTCCCTTCATCTAGGAGCATATCTCGAATAGCACGCTCGAAGACTTCAGACAAAATTCCTCCCGAAGGCGCGAGTCGTGAGGGTCACTTTATGCTGACACGCTCTTTGTACTCGCCCGTTCGCGTGTCAATTTTCAAAAGGTCCCCGACGTTGGTATGAAGCGGGACTTGCACAACAAGGCCTGTTTCAAGCGTTGCCGGCTTGAAAGTGCCCGTGACGGTATTGCCTTTGAATCCGGGGTCGGTCTGGGTGACTCGCAGATTAACCGTGACCGGCAAGTCAAGACCAACGGCTCGGTCGTTAAAAAAACAAACTTTTACTTTCATATTATCAAGCAAAAACTTTGAAGCCTCACCGATGACATCCGAACTTAAAGTAACTTGGTTGTAGTCTGTCGGGTCCATAAAATTGTAACCCGTTTCGTCCTTGTAAAGGTAGTCCATGTCTTTGAAAATAACGTCCGGAACGCCAAATTTTTCTCCCGACTTAAATGTACGTTCTAGATTTTGGCCCGTAAGCAGATTGCGCAATTTAGTTCGCGTAAATTGGTTGCCTTTGCGCGGTTTAACGTGTTGAAAATCGACAATGGTGTAAGGATCGTTATCGATGAGGATATGCAAGCCTTTACGGAAATCACTAGTTTCGTGCATAAAAATTTATCCTTATTTTTGAATATTGAATTCTTCTGATTTTCGTTTAATCCGCCCGAGCAAATCTTGCAAGAACTCAATTTTTTCAGTCCGCAGTTGTTCTTCTCTATTGGGGATTTGATCGGGCTTGGCCGACTGTGGCCGCGGAATTGTCACTTGATCCAGCTGTCGATTGTGCAATAAGCGTAACCGTTTGATAATTTCAGGGTCGGGCCCTAAGAGGCGTTCCGATTCTTGCAAGGTTTCGAGTGCCCGGTCGACGTCGTTTCGTACGATGTAGGCGTCGGCGAGACTCAATACGCGATCTAAAAATTTTTGTTTTTGTGGCGTTTTTTCCTTCGCGGCAATCGATGCGGTTGAAGTTGAATCGCCCGAAAAATCCAAATCCAGATCCGACCAAGATTTAACGGCTTCTTTAAGCGGTTTCATCGCGAAAACTTCGCTGTCATATTCGTCGGCTGTTACCGACTCAAGTCGCTTGACTGCTTTTTGCGCCTTTTCATTTTCTGGACTCAAAAAAAGGAGCATTTTGTAAGCTTTCAGAGCTTCTTTCGGCTGTTTTAGCTTGAGATAACAGTCGGCTAAAATTTGGTGCGCCAAAATATTTTCGGGTGCCAGCTCAACTGCTTTTTTTAATTCCTTTGAGGCGTCTTCAAGTAATTCCAAATCGTAGAGGACACGGCCTAACGCAACGCGACCTCCGGCAAATTCGGGGTGATAGCCCACGCCTGATTGCGCGATCTCGCGGGCTTCGTTGAGCATGCCCATTTTGCGGTAAGCTTCAGCCAATGGTGCAAAAAGTCGCGATTTCGGATCAGCCTCGTAAAGCCGTTGATACCGTTCAACAAATTCAGGATTGATTGCGTTTTTCGTGTCCGTCATCTTTAGGTATTTTTGCATTTGTTGAAATCGAATACAACAGCGTGTTTAATGACCACGAGGAGGCACGAGCCAAATTACAGCGGTCGTGCGCATGCTTTGATGATCATTTTAGGGGTTGATCCAGGATCAAGGTTTACGGGTTGGGGGGTCGTTGCGTCCGGTCGTCAAACTCAGTCGAGTGAGTCGGTCTGCTTAGGGCACGGGGTCCTGTCGCTTGGTGAAACTGGGCCGCTGCCCCAGCGATTGGGTAAGCTTTTGGCACTTTTTGAGGAGAAAATTGAACAATTCCAGCCTGATGCATTGGCAGTGGAAAAGGTGTTTATGGCAAAAAACGCCGATAGCGCGTTTAAACTTGGGCACGCTCGCGGAGTCATTTTGGCCGTTGCCGGCGCCCACAATTTGCCGGTTTACGAGTACGCCACCCGGCATGTAAAAAAAATGCTGACGGGGACGGGGGCGGCCGCAAAAGAACAGGTGAAGTGGGTGATTGAGAGGTTGTTTTCGTTGCGTTCCGAAAGTTTAGACGCAACTGATGCTCTGGCACTTGCGGTTTGCTGCACGCGCGAAGTGGAATCAGCTAAAATTTGGAGCGTATCGGGGGCGTCTCGGAGTCATGGACGAAATGAGGTAATAAAATGATTGCGCAGTTGCAGGGCCAAGTCTCGCGCTACAGCGACGAAATTGTGATTCTCGATGTCGGCGGAGTCGGCTATGAGGTTTACGTGTCAAATTATACGTACGATTCGACTGTTGGGCACAAATCGGCAAAACTTTATATCCACACGCACGTTCGCGAAGATGTCATTCAACTTTTTGGATTTGCCTCGCGAGCAGAAAAAGAATTGTTTTTGTCGCTCGTGAAAGTTAACGGGATCGGTCCAAAGGTCGCGATGAAAATTCTCTCGGGTGCGCCTATGCATTCAATTGTGCAAATGATTGATGATGGCGATGTGCGAGGCTTATCGCAATTGCCTAAGGTTGGTAAGAAAACAGCCGAACAAATTATTTTGGAGTTAAAGG
>JAJYHS010000037.1 GCA_021784635.1 bacterium | reverse complement strand
GGTTGGACGACCGCCAAGAAGCCGCCAAATCAGGCAATACTTGAACTTTACCGTTTTTGAATCCGTAACGAACAAGCCCGTCCATCATCGCATCGGCAATGCGGGAAGAAGTCGTGTCACTCATTAACGTCCAGTCAAGAGTCGGCGGCTCGGTTATGATGTTCCAACGCAGGGTTTGGTTCAACGGCAGGCCGTAGTCCACCTGGTTTCTGCGCGTACACGCGGTGATGAAAAAAGCATTGATGATTAAAAACGTGCCGGCCAACAAAGCGGCCGACCGTGCAGATACACGTTGAAAACGGCTCATTTTACCCTCCCCCGGTCCTCATTCGTCGGCAATTTTGCCATCGATGTCAATTGTTTTACCTTAAAATATGCTCATTCGATACTTTGCCAATTTTCGCGCGGCGACGGTTTTCGATCGATTTTGACAGGAATGGTGCTGGTCAGCCAAACGGGGCCTACCACGCTATTTTTTCGGGTTTGGCGCGTGTTATGATAGATCTCTGAATATAAGATGTAGTTGCGTACGACTTTTTTGACATATTCTCGCGTCTCGACAAACGGAATATGCTCGACAAATTCATCCATATCGAGATTGCCGAACGAGTGTAGCCACGAATACACGCGCTGTGGCCCTGCATTGTAAGCGGCAGCGACAAGCGGCACGTATCCGTCAAACTGCTTTAAAAGTCGCGCCAAATAGCGCGTACCAAGCTCAATGTTGTTTTGCGGTTCGATAAGCTGTGCCGCGCTGATCGGCGGATGATGCATTAACTTTTCTAGTTGTTCGGCGGTATAAGGCATCAATTGAACAAGCCCGCGGGCGCCAACGGCTGAAATCGCATTCGGATTAAATCGGCTTTCGGCCCGCATAATCGCCCATACCATCTGCTCCGGCACTCCAAACCTTTTGCAATTCTTTTTCACGAATTTCGCATAGGCTCTTGGAAAGGCAAACTGCCAAATGCCCCGTGCCCCGCTCAATCCGCCAACTTGCCGTTCATGTTCAAAAATACCGTCTTGCGCTATATCAACGGCGCGACCATACGAACCCGCTTCTACATAAGCCGCCATTAGCATATGTAAATATGTTTTATTTCGCGTCCGCCGTTCGATATCAAATAGTTCGCCATTGGCCCAATCAGATAAACCAAGTTTCATCAGCTCGCTGGCTCTTGTAAAGCGAAGTCGCAATTGCGGGTCTTTAAAAGTGCTGACTTGAATGGGCTCACCATTTATATCGACATTGTCGCCGCTGCTGCTCCCATCATTTTCCGAGTTCGCACTGCCATTTGCGTTGGTATCGTCACTATCGTCTAACCCTGCTCCCGGCGATAAATCGGGATCATCAGGTGAACTGTTTGCAGCAACTGTTGCCGTCGGATCACCAGTAATATTCGTTTGCGGCGTCGGCGCGGATTGCGCTCCTGCAGGTGATTGAGGGGTTTGGGCCAATATTTGTTTGGCCGAAGGCTTCTGCCCGGCAATTTGTGATAAACGTTTTTTGGCTAGAAAGCTATAGTAGGTCAGACCTGGCTCTTTAGCTAATTGTGAAAATAAAGTGCGGGATTGTCGGTATTTTTTCTGCCGAAAAAATGACATGGCCAGCCAGTACCGCGTGCGTTCGTCGCGATACGGATAGCGCACCCACCAATGCTTACGGTGATGCCACCAACTCCAGTAAACAATGCGCTTTTGATAAAGCGCGCGAAATGCGTCCTCGGCGCTTTTGTAATGGCCTTTTAAATAATCGATCCATGCCAGCTGCCAGCGCGCTTGTTGGGCGAAATAGGAACCAGGTTCGTGTCGAATTATGCTCATGAACCGTTGATCAGCGCCATCATAATCTTGAATTTGGTAGCTCAAATAGGCGGCGGTAAAGTCAGCCCAACGCCCCTCGCTTGAATAGGGACTGAGCCGGTATGCTTTATCAAATGCCCCGATGGCCGACTGAAATTCGTCGGCTTGTGCCGCGACTCTGCCCAATTGTTCTTGATATTTTAAATTATATTTCTTTTGCGCGTAATACTTCACAAGAATTTGGAGCGCTTCGTAGGGATATCCCTGCATTTCATAATACTGAACTAAAAGCATATTGGCCCGTATTTTAGCTTGCGGGCTGCCTGTTGCATCCGCTTCGGCACGCAATTTGTCTATTTCGCGCTTCGCTTTGTCAGCATGGCCCGCAAGTTGCAGCCGCTCCATCCGCGTCTCGATGTCTCGTTGCGACGGCGGACAACCGACTTTCATATTGTCCAACTTGTCTTCAACAAGATCGACCCCCCAAGATGCAATTTGCGGATGGGCGGGGAATCGCGCATACAATTCGCGCGCCCATCGGCATGCGAAATATCGTCGATTCTCTTTTAGTTCCACCTTTAAGAGCGTCACTAATATGTCCGGATATTTTGGAGAAAATCGCGACCGCCACTGTAAGAACCGCAGATTGTAAAGCGCCGGGCGGAACTGTCCTAATTTAAGCTCAAGTTTACTCATAGAAAAGCGCGCTTCAATACTGACGTTGCGATTCGGTTTTTCATTCAATGTATTTTGCAAGTCTTCAAGAGCCGCTTGCATATTTTTGCGGCTCTTTGCTTTGCCGTCGTGATCTTCCGCCTCGGCCATCTTCTCATATATTTCAGCGGACAAAATCGAGCCGCCTTTCAAAGCCGTGTTAAAATCGGTTTTGGCGGCGGCCCAATTCTTGGCCTTTAATGCTTTTAAACCCAGCGCAAAATTTTGAACGGATTTGTTTTGGACTGATTTATTTTGGGCACTTTGCTGTTGAAGCCTTTTTGGCGCCACCTGTTTTGGATTCGCATAGGCCGACGCCGCCGCAATTAAGAGTAGTGACCACAGCAAAACAATCGGTTGCTTAAACGGCGCGAAACGCATGGGCAAATCGCCTCCCTTACGGTATGCGCAATAGGTAAAAAAAAATTTTAGGCGATGTGGGGCCATTAAACAATGAAAACAAAGTCCATTTTTGTGTGTCAAAATTGCGGCGCCGAACGGCCCAAGTGGGAGGGTCAATGTCGCGACTGCGGCGCATGGAATTCAGATC
>JAJYHS010000089.1 GCA_021784635.1 bacterium | reverse complement strand
TGCCGCTTAATACACCCCTCCATCCCGCATGAATTGCAGCGATGCCACTTTGAGTAGCAATCAGAATTGGTAAACAATCGGCTGTTGAAACGATTAGGCCCAAATTTTTCGCATTGGTCCAAATCGCATCAGCCGTTGGATCAGCAAAAACCGGAGGTGAAACCTTTGTGACAACATTACTATGCATTTGCCTCATCCGACACCAGCTCAATTGCGGGTATATCTCACTAAGACAATTTTCGTTTACATGGCGGTTTCCGAAGAAAAAAAGAATGCCGTTGAGCTGAAGGCTATATCCTACGCAATTGCCGCGCCATTTTACCGGCAAAAATGAATCACTAACGTCGCGACTCATACAAACTGCAATTCCTGCAAGAAGGGCAGCAGCTCATCTGGCCAGGGCTGTGAAAATTGAAGCCGCTTACCCGTTGTTGGATGGGTAAATCCAAGTTCTGCCGCATGAAGCATGAGGTGAGGGACATTTTCAACTTGTTGGCGCATATGAACGGATTTAAACGAGCGAATACGATGGGTTGTGGAGTATATTGGATCAGCAACAATCGGATGACCAAGTTCGGATAGATGCACACGAATTTGATGGGTACGCCCTGTTTCAAGCTTACAATGAATTAACGAAAGCCCGGCTTGGTTCGCTTTTTTAACATCATAATGGGTGATAGCGAGCTTACCCGTCGGAGCGGTTACGCCATGTAATTTTTCTGAAGCGAATTTTTTTCGATCAACCGGGTGACGGCGGATATAACTTGTAATGCTACCGCTCGGATTTCTTAATAAGCCATAGACCACAGCCCAATACACGCGATGGGTCGTCTTATTTTTAAATTGTTTTGCTAAACTTCGTAGGGCGATATCGCTCTTCGCAACGACGAGTAGTCCGCTCGTGTCTTTATCGATTCGGTGGACGATTCCGGGGCGAGTTTTGTGAAATCCTCCAGCAAGATTATTTGTATGGTGAACAAGCGCATTGACGAGGGTATTTTCGCGGTGTCCGGCTGCCGGATGTACGACAAGACCGGAGGGCTTATTTACGACAAGGACGTCAGTATCTTCAAAAATAATATTTAGTTTCAAAGCAAATGGTGTAATTTCAACGGGCTCTTCAAGCGGGATACACACCTGAAACGTTTCGCCAGTTGTCGTTTTATGCGCGGGCTTGACCGGTTGATTATTGCGCGTCACAAATCCGCGATCGATTAAGCTTGTCGCTTGCGAGCGGCTCATGATTTGCGGGGCAGCGGAAAGCGCTTTGTCGAGCCGTTCTCCGGTTGTTGCAGCGGTAAATATGAATGTGACAAATTTTGGTTGATTCAACTTTTTGAATTGTGAAAGCGTGACATGTACGAATTGGCCACCAGATTTTCATTTAGTGCAAGTGTTCGCGCAATTTGCACTAAAAAACCGCGAACAAAAACGGGAGCCGGAAGGCCCTCATAATCTTCCGCCTCAATTGCTACGAGGTAACTTCGACTGATTCGCGTTTCTTTGCTCAGTTGATCGATATGAATTCCCTTATATTGGCGAACTTTACGCAAAAATGCGCCGTCAAATGACTTTTGTTGTGCAATTTCATTCTCGATTTCAGGGCGGACCTCATAAACACTCAGGCGGCTTCGGGCAAATCCATCGGGGAGTGGCCCGCTTGTGCCTGCCGGCGCCGGTATAGCCGACGGGGGCTGAGTTACTTTATCACGGCTGGCTTGTGGGCTTTGTACTGTAGCGGTGCCTTCAAATTTATTCTCTCGTGCTAAAAGTATATTATCGTACTCGCGGCGTTTTGTCTGATTACCAAGGACCATAAAAGCCTCTTCGACGAGGCGGCGCAATTCGGCGGCTTCTTCTTTTGAAAACATTGTATAAAGGGCCGGACTGTCAGGCGCATAAGCTTCTTTAGCGCGCTGATAGGCCTCAACAATTTCATGATGTGCAGCCGTACGGGGCACTTCGAGTAAATCATAAAAGTTCTGATCGAACGGTTTGGAAGTCATAAGTTAGCGCGTATCCTCGTGGTTTCAACCGATCATATCACAGCTTTTTTTATGTGTGGACTTGCTAAGTCGCGAGCTATAGCCAAAATTTGTGCGTAAAGCGGGCTATGTGGAAATTCAAGAATCAGAGGCCGCCTTTTTCTCAAGGCGTGCCACACGGCGTTGTCGTAGTCGAGATGTCCTAAAACATTCGCTCCTAAGCCAAAATATTTTTTTGAAACGGTAGAAACGGAATGCGCGAGTTTAATGTCTTTTGTGCTTCGAATTTGATTAATTACGAGCTCAAATTGCAGCTGATCCATGAAACCAGCGAGTTCGCTTCCTTGTTCGGGCTCTTTTTTTAATATTTCGCGCATTAGATCTGCCGGTACGCGAATGGCATTTTGTTCCGGTTGAGTCATAAGCGAGGCGACAAGATTTTCCAGGCCAAGCTGGCGCTCAAAGCGTTTAATTTTTCGAAAAAATGCGGCTTTCATAAAGCGGTAAGCGTTTTCAATGCTGGTTGGAGCTGGGGTTAACGTAATGAGATGCCTTTGTGCCATAAGAAAAAAATCAAGGGTTGAGGTGTGGGTTCCAGCGCTTAGGTCTAAAATCGTAAAATCGGCTTCAACGTTGTAAATCGCCGACATGAGCCGGCTTTGATCTTGTATCGAGATATTGGCGAGTTCGCCGTGATCATTGCTGCCTGAAATAAATCTGAGCTTTGGGAATTGTGTCGCAACAGCGGCTTCAACAATAGAATCCATTTTGCCCGACAGAAATTCGTGAAAGTTATTTTTTGGCGGGGGCTCGCCAAGACAAGTGTGCACGTTAGGTGCGCCGAGGTCACAATCAACAATAATCGTGTTAAAACCCATGTTGGCGAGAAAGATACCGATGTTCGTACTCAAGAAGCTTTTACCGACACCGCCCTTGCCACCGCCGACGGCAATTAAAATCGACGCTGGTGAACCGGCGCCACGCACGGAATTTTTAAAATCAGCAATTTGCACTACGTTATTCAATAAAAGCCTCAAATTAAAATGCGGATGACCGCATTTTCTCTTCGGCTTCGGATGCGCGAATATAAAGAG
>JAJYHS010000253.1 GCA_021784635.1 bacterium | reverse complement strand
TTGTGGATGAAATGGTCAACATGATCACAGCGCAGAGAGCATTTGAAACCGACGGCAAAGTGATTCAAGCCGCCGATCAAATGCTACAAGCTGTAAACACATTGAGGTAGTTTTGTGCGAATTCGTTTAGCTGTTATCGTTTTATTTTTAAGTAGTGTCGCTTTTGCGCAAGTGATTTCGGTGAGGCCTTATAATCAAGTCACAAAAAAGGCGATCATTTCTCTCAACGATCTTGTTTCATCGGACGGCCTTAGCCCTGAAACAGTTGCAGCGCTTCAGTCCGTCAAATTAGGTAGGGCTCCAAAATTGGGAGCCGAGCGCATATTGACTGCTCAAAAATTGGCAATGGCCATTCGCATTCATCCCGCTTTACGAAAGTTCAACTTTCAAATTCCCCATAGCATTACCGTTGTAAACAACGGATATACCGCAAACGCGTCGACCATACGGCAAAAGCTTCTGGCCGCCTGGCAGCCTCTTTGCGACCATTGCCGGCTAATTATTAAAGAGCTTCAGATGCCGGTGATTTCACCTAAGTATGCCAACGATAAATGGATTTTGGAGCAGCCCGATCAAGTACCGCGCGGTCATTTTGCGCAAAAGTTGATTTTTGTGACGGCAACCCATGAACCCGCGATTTATTGGATAAATGGCGAATTAGAAATTCGAAAGCGCGTTCCGGTTCTCACCCGCAGCCTTTACGGTGGAATGCGGATTACGGCTGATGACTTCAGATTTGAATGGCGCAATGTCACCTATGCAACAGACAACACACCTAACGCGAAACAAATGCTTGGTCACGAAATAGCGGCAATGATGAACGCCGGCCAGATTATTTGGCGCAGTTCTTTAGTGAGAGAGCAGGCGGTTCAATACGGCCAGATCGTGCGAGTCAGGTCCGGTATCGGCTCTTGGCGGGTCAGTCTTCTAGCTAAAGCCGAGCAAGCGGGTTTTGTCGGTGATTTTGTTAACGTAAAAAACATTGAAACAAAAAAAGTTTTCGCAGCTCGAGTCGTCGGGCCGGGACTTGTGGAGTTGCAATGACCGTCAGGGCGATAATGCTTGCTTTATTTTTATTTTCTCTGACGAATTGCACGACACTCGGTGAGCGGTGGAGAAATTTTGTGAATGGCGGAGTTTCGCCAGCTCCAGCGGCGCCCCAACCACTTACTTACAACGAACAAAATAATGTCGAACCAAGCATTTATCGGCAATACCATCATGTGACGGCTGCAGATCTTGAACGCCAGGCGCATCTTGGCAGTGATGCCGGCTCGCTTTGGGTGATGCAAGGTCAAGGCGCCTACTTATTTTCGCAAAATACTGTACACATGGTCGGGGATCCGATTCCGATCATACTTAACGGCGACCCTCAGGCTCAGCTTGCTGCTAAGGCGCAAGTGATTGCAAAGTTGCTGGCGCAGTTGGCGGCAAGGCGGCGGATGATAGTCGGTTTACGTGCGCCTTCGTCGACTTCTAATGCACCTGCCAACACTGCGGTCAAAGGTGCGAAAGGCGCAGCGGCGAAGTCGCCGGCGTTAAATAATCCCGGTTCAAACTACGCCTTTAAGGTTCACATGGTACCAGCTCGCGTTGTTGGCAGATTGGTGAATGGCAATTATCGCGTACGCGGCTTGCAAACATTTTTAATTGGGCCGCGCGAGTATAAAGTCATTGTTTCGGGAATTGTTCGCTCCGAAGATTTCAACGATCAGGGGATCGACGCGACCCAACTCCTCAACGGAAACTTCGACATTGTCAGCGCAAAGGGCGCAGATCTGGGAGATTACTGACATGCGAGCATTTATCGTTTTACAAATACTCATTGTAATTGTCGCATTGGGCTTGAATGCTCACGCGGAGCGCATAAAAGATATCGCGAATGTCCGTGGCGTGCGAACAAATCAATTGGTGGGATATGGGCTCGTCGTGGGCCTCGCGGGGACCGGCGACAACAAAATGCCATTTACGAATACGAGCGTCGGCCGCATGCTCGACCGATTAGGAATGAAATTAAATAATAAAAATTTAGCAACAAAAAATGTGGCCGCCGTGATTGTGACCGCGACACTCCCGCCTTTTGCACGCGCCGGCAACCAAATTGATGTAACGGTGAGTTCGATCGGCGATGCGAAAAGTTTGCGCGGCGGTATGCTCGTTCAAACTCCATTACGTGCCGCCAATCAACAAACGTACGCAGTGGCACAAGGCTCGATTCTTGTGGGTTCAGACTCGGGCGGCGTTCATGAAACAGTCGGGCGCATACCCGACGGCGCGATCATTGAACGCGATTTGGGCAGCGATTTCGCCGACCGAAACATGTTTCGTTTAACTCTGCACAATCCCGATTTTACGACGGCAGCTCGAATCGTAAAAGCGATTAACATGGAGCTCGGCGGCCAATATGCCTCGGCTCTTGACGCGGGCACGATTAATCTCATCACGCCCCCTTCATACGAAGGCAAAGGTGTTGAGCTTCTTGCAACGATTGAAAACTTGAATGTTTCACCTGATATGAAGGCTGAAGTTGTGGTGGATGAAAATACGGGAACTGTTGTGATTGGCAGTGGCGTTAAAATTTCACCCGTTGCCATTTCGCACGGTAATTTGTCAATTCGCGTGGGCAATTCGGCAAAATCCAAAGGCAAAGGCGGCAAAATGTTTATGCTGAACAACTCGGCAAGCGTCGGTGCCATTGTAAAAGCAATGAATCAAATGGGTGTTTCGCCGAAAGATTTGATTACAATTTTAGAAGCTATTAAAGCCGCAGGCGCACTGCAGGCGGAGCTGAAGGTTATATGAAAACGAAAAATCTGACATATGGATGTGGTGGATTTTTCGCCCGGGGGGAGGAGTGAGTTAGAGAGCGTTTGGCCATGGATGGTCAAGAGATTCCAGATGTCTGGCAGGAGACATGGGGCAAATGTTTAGGTGATAAGTTTACCGATAGTTTGCTGGAAGAGCGCGCAGGATGCGCGTAGCACCTGACTCACTTTCCCTCATTTTTTTAAACTAGAGTGCGAGGCGGCGACAGCGTTACAAAGCCGGCGCACGGAGGCTTGTATGGCCCAAGTTTTTAAAG
>JAJYHS010000225.1 GCA_021784635.1 bacterium | reverse complement strand
GGCGGTGGTGGTGCAGCTGGCGGTGGAACAGAAGTACAGTATTATAACCCCAATGCCGGATCAAACATGGGCCAACAGTTTGCACCTAAAATTCAAACTTCGGGGCTAACGCGCCAACTTGCAGACGGCGAACTCATCGGCGCCAAATCTGACAATATTTTTGCCATGATCCATCGCTGTTATGTGCGACTCACTAAACAGGGTGAATTTAAAATAAAAAATTAGCTGCGCGCACTTATAAGAACCACCTTAGCGTAGCGGTTTATTATACAATTACCTGTCGCTTTAGGCCGACAAGCTCATTAACATGAACTTTTGGAGCAATGACCGATGAGTCGATCACGCCTTGAGAAAACCGCGCGCCAGCGCCAATGACGGCGAAGTTTTTAACTTCGACTCCAGACGCGATTTCGCTATTTTCACCCATTAACAAATGCGCCCTAATGCTCAGGCTGCCTGAAAATTGAGCGCCCGGCGCCATCCATTGTGTCTCGCCGACCCGATTGAGTTCATGCCCATAGCGCTTTTGAATAGCCAAAAGTTCGCTGGCGTGGGGGTGCGCATTTACCGCAGCATTATTGTCTGTCGGCAATGCTGCAAGTTTCTCGAGTGCTTGATTTGTCGAATTGATGAACGCTTTTACATTGGTTGTATCAAGCCATAAAAGTTTCGGATCGTAAAAGGCCATAACATTTTCACCAGAACGAATCGCCGGGATGAGGCAATCGTTAAAAATATGAAATGCTCCGTCAGGCGGCATGAAATCAAAAATCCGTGGTGAAAACACAAACACCCCCGCAAAGTGTTTGGCGCCGCTTGCCCCAGATTTTTCATTCGGCCGTTCGCCTGATTTTTCGCCAAGCCGTGTGATTCGGTTATTGGCGTCGGCCCAAACGCCACCCATCGTGTACCCCGCTTCGGGGTGGTCCGTAACAAGAAGGGTCGCAAGTGATTTTGATTTGCGATGAAATTCAATCAGCGGCTCGAAGCTTTTACCGTGACTAAACAAAATCACCTCGTCGCCGTTTGCAACAACGAATTCGTCATTCGACAAATATTTTTCAGCAGCCCGTATGCCGCCGCCGCTACCCAAAATTTCAGGTTCGTGAGAAAACTGCATTCGCGCTGGTCGCTTGGCCGCATTTGCTATTTCGCGTGCGGCGACCTCAATTGTTTTTGGCAAATGATGTGTATTAAGCACAATGTTTTTAGTTTGCTCTTTTTCAATGTGAAAAAGCGAATACCCAAGGAGCGGGATGTTTAAGAACGGAATGGCCGGTTTTGCAATCACTTCGGTAACAGGCAAAAACCGCGTGCCAAGACCAGCGCATAAAATCATCGCATTCATAATGAGCCCCGCCTTCAGCTGATTTGCGTTGGATTTAAATAATTAAAATCAAGTAGCCCGCGATTTTGAATTAGCTCGAAAAACGACCGGTATTGCGTAAACGGCTCAAGCGTTTCAACCACTTTTTTTAGTGTCGGCTTTATGTATTTAAGGTAACGCGTGTCTTCGCGCATGTTATAGAAGCTGGCAAAACTCCCGCAGGCTTTAAAACAGCGCTGTATCATTTGCAGTTGAAATACCGAATCAAATTGGTTGCGGCCAATCGGTTTTAGCCCCAGCGTTGACACGCGAATTTCATCGGCACGTTTAATATAGTAATCAAGAATTTGCCCACGCATTGTTTCATTCATATCCACGTACGAGTCGTGCACAAGTGAAACCAAGTCATATTGTATTGGGCCCATGCGCGCATCTTGAAAATCAATAACCCGAACTTGCCCGAATTTAATCATGAGATTGCGCGAGTGATAGTCGCGATGGCAAATCCGCTTCTCTTGTTGATCAAGGCGCGTGCATATATCAAGAAAAATCCGGTCCAGTTCCGCGCGCTCAGTTCGAGAAAGGCTGACCCCGGCCAGTTTTTCAATGAGATGCTCGCGCCCGTAGTTCATCTCCCAAAGAAGCTTGTCAGTATCGAACGCGATTTCGAAGGCGACACAACCGCCCTGCCGGTCATTTGATGCGGAATAATGAATTTTTATAAGTTCGTCGATCGCCTGCTCATAATAGGGCACGGCCATCGATTGATTTTGATTCTCCCAAAATTTACGCTCGAGCGTCAGATCGCCCAAATCTTCAAGTAAAACTAACCCCAGCTCGGGCGCTTTAGCGATCACATCAGGAACGCGAACGGCGTGTTTTGCAAAATGGCTTCGCACATTTAAAAACGGATACCGACCGTCGTCTTGAAATGGATCCCACATCATAAGAACGTAGGAGTGGTCCCCAACAACAACGCGATAATATCGCCGGTGGCTGGCATCGCCGGCGAGTTGCAAAATCGACAGACTCGACGTCCCGAGCTCGCGCGCGAGAAATTCCGTAGACGCATCGTCAAGCGGTTTTTTTTCAGTGTGAGCGTGCGACATCACTCTATGGTGACAGAATCTCTTTCATTGCGCTAGTGCCATGGTCGCCGGCGGCCGACGTCGCAACGATAAAATACGGCCAATAGGTTTCTTGCTTGAGCGCCTCCCAAACGAGTTGCAGCCGCATTTTCTGGTCTAACGTCAGAGCCGAGAATTCCGGGATGTAAATCGTCATTTCCCCCAATTCTTTTACTGCGCTTGGTTTGAGCCAGACTTCAGCTGATACATCAGCATAACTAACGAACGCAAACCGCCCCGAATCGTGATGAAAATCAATCGCTCTTCGCCAATTTTTTTCTTGGTCGCCCGACAAAAATTGAATGTGCTCCGTAGGCGGGGTCGCCTCTTTTCGCTCAAGCGGGAACTTTTGCTCGCGATATTGCGACAGTCGCACGACTTGGCCATTTCGTTCCAACTCGTCTAACTCGAGGAGTTTTTCAAAATGTGCGGCTTCATCGCGAAGATCATTTAATTTGCGCCGGCCCAAACGCACGTCATCTAAAATTTCGCGGATGAGATTTGTAAGTTCTTCGGCTTTCTTTTCGCTTATATTTGTTCGCCGCTCGTTTAACCGCGCGTACAAAACTTCTGACAAACGCTCCGCCTGTTCAGCGTACATCTCCATCAACCCTCCGATTATATTGGC
>JAJYHS010000148.1 GCA_021784635.1 bacterium | reverse complement strand
TTGTTGGAATCAAAATAAGGGAACTCGGATGGGTTGAATCCCAATCATCGCTCAACTCAATTGCTCCAGGCGGATTGCCGGGATCGTTGTCTTCCATAAATTGGCCAGAACGCGATTTTTTATTTTAAGCGATTAAATTGCCGTAGTCATACGGGATCGTACCCACCCAGCGCAGATAATAGCGTGCTCTTGCATCGGTTGTTGTAAAATAAATATTCATGTTTGCGGTTTTTGCAGCATCCGTGCAATTAATTGAGTTGATCTGATCGACTGTAAGACCCTTGGCCACAAAGCTGAACAATAGGCCAAATAATAGTGCTGCAATAATTGACTTCACGCGCACACCCCCCTGTGATAGCTGGGGCTATAGCAAATTTTTTGCAATTGGCCAACGAACAAATCGGTAAATTCAAGTAGCGCTCAGCAGTCGAAATTTTACAAACTATTAATCGCCAGCTCTAAACTTTTTTCGATCTGCTTAAGAGAATCGTCGAACTCAACTTGCGGGAGCA
Source organism: bacterium (assembly GCA_021784635.1). Taxonomy (GTDB): domain Bacteria; phylum Bdellovibrionota; class Bdellovibrionia; order Bdellovibrionales; family UBA1609; genus RBG-16-40-8. The sequence continues at coordinate 2,577 of JAJYHS010000148.1, read as the reverse complement.
CTTGGAGCATGGCACTCGGCCTGATGGCTTCGACCACGATTTTTCCGTTACCAGTTTCGCGAACTACGATATTGCAGGGGATGAGTAAAGTGACGTCCGTCGTTTTCTTATAGGCCTCGAAAGCCACACGCGGATTGCACGCGCCAAGCACCACTGTTCGGGGCACAATTTCGCCCAACTTTTCTTTCATTTTTTGATCAAAATCGATGCGCGATAAAATTCCAAACCCGGCGGGTTTGATGACCTCGGCCACGCGCTCGACAATTTCTTCGAATTTACCTTGAACTTCTCGTTTAAAAGATAATGTATTCACGTTTAATCTCCAAAATGCGACTGCCCCTCGGCAATTTTTTCGTTGTTGAGTATAACTTGATAGTGAATCGGAAAAGCTTTGCACAGCATCGCGCTCACCCCACAGTATTTTGTCTGCGAGGCGGTCACGGCGTCTACAAATACATCTTTCGAAACTTCACCCGTCGCCGAAAACGTAATCATAGCTTTCGTAAATACGGTTGGATAAGTGCCCTTTGAAACGTCAAGATCGACATCGACGGTAAATGTAGAGGGGTTCTGCTTATGCTTTTTAAAGAGTGCCGCGACATCCATGGCCGTACAGCCACCGAGTCCGGTTGCAACCAATTCTTTCGGGGTCATTGCCGAACCCTGGCCGATTGGCGATTTTGCGTCGAGTGTTACGGCGTTATTGTCGGCCGTTGCAGAGAATTTCATGGCGCCTTGCCAAGTCATATTGATTTTCATAGCGATCCTTTCGGCTTATATATGCCCATCTGGAGTTGCACGAGTTCCGTCGCTGCCACCTTAAAATATCATATTATAATTTTATAATATGTCAATATCTTTAATTTGCGCGAATTTTCGTCGAAGAATCGCGTGGTTGAAGAGCCAAGCGCTGATGCGGAGGTGTTTTTATCTGGCCCTTGCCGTGAAGAACAAGAAACCAATAGAGCGCTTGAACCGAAACGCGTGTGGCAAGCTTCATTTGCTGTTGTTTAAACTTCGCATAAAACTTTTGAGCGTTAGGGATCACATAATGGACGCCGTTTACGACAAAAGACGACCGGCCGTAATTGTTACCGAGAACACCGTAATGACCGAAGTCGTTGTTTGAAGATTCCTGCCAAAATGCGGCGCCTGAAATCCATTCCGGTTTGTTATTGCGAAGTACTTTAAGCCGTATCGCCGCGACGCTGGCGAGCGTCTGCTTTGCCGTTCGAACAAGAAGTGTGTTTAAATCTGGAGCGGCATTGGTTGCACTTGGCAATTGCTTGAGTTGATTGCACGAGAGACCGGACGAGATGTCGCCTTTAAACGGAAATTTTTCAAACCCGTCGTTAAGCCAGTGCGCGACCGGCACGACGTGCGCGGGTACGGTCATATCTTGCAGTTGATGAATGGCGTGACCGAGATGCGCGTAAACTAAAAAACCGCCGTTATCACCGCCGGCAGCGTCTTCTAAAAGAGCTTTCTCTAGGCGTGATACGCGTACCGACGAGTCATAGCGCCACATATTCAAATGCTTGTAAGGATTAAAATAGTGTGAGTAGACAAAATCTTTGCGGAAAATATCGATGTCTTCGTCAAGATCTGAAGTCCAAAGTACAAAGGAGTGAAATTCGCTTATGAGCCCGGGGTAACAGTGGTTGATTTCAGATACTGCTTGCAGAGCGATGCGCTTGTGATCGCCGAGGTGATAAGCTTGAGCCGCCTGCGGCCAGAGCGCGCCAAGAGTCAGCGTTAAAACTAATGTGAGTTCCCACCCTCTAAGTGTAATCCCCGTCCCCCCATGTACCTGAACGAGGTCTTAGCAGATCAGTTTAACAATTGCCAGTTATTTACCTTAACAATTTCGTGCAGTTTTCTGGTTCAACTTTGTAACTATTATTGAGGAGCGTGACTGTAAAACCTTCGCGTTCGAGGCCAGCGAATAAATTGTGGCCAGGTTCGCTAAGAAGCTCCAAAAGATTCGCTACGATGACGGCACCGCCATTTTCATGCGCGGCCGAAATGATTTCAACGTTGTGGGCTGTGTCACTCAAACTGTGTTGAATAAGTTTTGCCGCATCTTCGGAATTGATCGACTCCAACATTTTCTGCATTGCCGGCCCAAATGCCACAGGCTCATTGCGCTCATGTTGGGTCTGAATGTAGTCGAGAACGCTTTTAAGTTGTTCTGGGCCGACCGCATGCAAAAGCACTTCGGTGTCGAGTGTGCGCCGAAGCAAAATAATTTTTCGTTGTTCGCTGCGCGCCGCTTTGAGAAGCAGTTCGTCGACGGTGGGGCCCGAGCCAAGACCGATGCCGGTTGCCGCAGAAATCATGGCGGACGCAAGAAAAACCGGGGGCAAAAATGGCGAAATCTGAGCGGCGCTTTCGCCTACGATACCGGCGTATCCAGGTATAAAAATTTGCTTCCATTTCGGCGTATTGGTCAGAGAAAGGCGCCGCATGGTTTGTTTAATATAACTTATTTGATCGCCGTCGAGATATGCCACTAAGCCTTGGCCGGCCCCTTCGTGAATATTTTCAAGCAAATAATTTTTAATTGGTTCAGCCGCG
>JAJYHS010000029.1 GCA_021784635.1 bacterium | reverse complement strand
GGAGACAGATCGAATGAATAATCGCTCTGATAACCCTCAACGGCGCTGCCGTGTTTGTCAAAAGTATTATCCGCTGCGGAAATATACGCCCCCACAGAAAGTTTGCGTATTGCGTACATGGCGGTTTCTGTAAGGCTGTATTCTTGCGCATAACCGTATGGAGTTTGATCCGCCTGCGTCCACTGCATCAATTGCGCAACAGCTACGGACTGCACGCCGTGAAAATTGGCAATATTTTGATACTGAACATACGGGTTTTCGGCGTCAAAACTCGTGCCATTATAACCTGCGCCAGGCCCCCCCTGTAACGGATCAATAAAACGAATACCGGTGCCGGCAGACACGCTATTTGTTTCATCCATATTGTACTGTACGGCCACGCTGCCGCCGAGGTAAGCCCTCGGAGTCGTTGCCGCTGACTGCAAGATGTTCGGTCGGTTTTTTGAAAGAGGCGATGCTAATGTGCCGCCGTAATAACTAAACGCGGTCGAGATTGACAATTTTCGTTTAGAACCCGATTCAGCTCGCAATTCGTTGTTCGTAATAAGTTTATCCACATCGTTCTTTTTTAGTGCCGCTTTTTCTTTTTCTTTTTCGACTTCGTTGGCAACCGACGCTTTCGTGACGTTTGTAATTCCGGAATTCGATGCAACAGAATTTGACGACGTTGCCGACGAACTATCCGCGAAAGCCGCGCCTCCGACTAAAGACACGCCAAGCGATAGCATGGCAACCGCCGCTAGGGTCAGTGTTGCCAAATTACGAGATCTGCCCGTAAACTTAATTATTTGCATTTTCATTTGCATATTCCCCCCAAAAATCCCCGTTTTGATTTTGAACACCAGCCCCACTTCTGCTCAGGTGGTCATGCCTAACTTATGGTAGGTCACACCGCACAAGCAAACTCTTTTTAGGGACGTCTCATACCAGTTACAACCCTAGTGGTTTTCATGCAACAGTTGAACCAGATCCGCAGCAATTTGTACCGCTTCACGGGTGTTCTGTTTGTATGAGGTATAGATTGGATGCTGTGCAAGTTGGTTCTTTGCCTTCTGTTTAAGGGTCAAAATGACCGAATTTATGCTGGGAATAAGCGTTTCTTTTAGCGCGTCGTCAAACCCGCTTGCAGGCGAAAGATCAAACGGTTCTATAACGCCAGAAAAATTGCGTTCACGGGGACGAGCTCCGTCGGCGTTCACCTCATCATTTGGTAAGACAATATCCGGAGAAATGCCTACTATTTGTGGCGTGCGCCCGGCAGGGGTAAAAAATAGGTTCGTCGTTAACTTCAACATGCCATTACCGCGAAGATCGATACCATTTTGTGCACTGCCCTTACCGTATGTTGACTCGCTTCCAATCACAATCGCACGCCGGTAATCTTGCAAAGCCCCGGCCAATGCTTCTGAAGCACTTGCCGAATAACTGTCCGTTAAAACAACGAGTGGCCCCAACCAAACAGGATTATTTTCTGGTGAAATTCGCAAAACTTCGACGTGCAACTGACCATTTGAATCGCGATGGGCCAACTGCAGTGCCGGACCGCTTTTTATGAATATACCCAGCACTTTTATCATTTCGTCGATCAACCCGCCGGGATTATCTCGAAGGTCAAGAATAACCGCGCTGATTTTATGATGTTGAAGCGTCTCTTCGAGAGCTTGCCGCAACTGATGGCCCACGCCGTAATAAAATCCGTCGAAGCGAACACGCGCGATCTCACCTTGTGGGGTTGAAGATAAATCGATTTTTATTTTTGACTCAGCAAGCGAAATTGCTTCGCGGGTAACTGTCTTCTCGAACGATTGGGCACCCCGTTGAACGCGCACGGTAACAGTTGAACCGGCCGGTCCATTTAAGTAAAGATCCATTGGTTCTTGTGCGGACCGCAATAAGTACCAGCTCCCGTTCTTTTTACCGGCAAAACGCGGATCCGCGACGTGTGTTATTATGTCGCCCGATTTAAGCCCAGCCTTTTCAGCTGGCGACCCCGACAAAATTTTGAAGATCTTGAGTCCGTTGAAGTGTTCAAAAGATTTAATTCCGATTCCTGAAATTTGGCCGCTCATTCTGATCTGATGCATTGCCGCTTCGATTGGTAACTCCAGCATGGAATGCGGGTCAAGAGCGCCGATGTATGCTTTTGCAATGAGTAGCGACATCCCCTCAGTATTGAGTGTTTGCATGAAACTAACAATTCCACGTCTTACCGTTCGTATCGCCATTACAAAGGCGTCCGGTTGCGTATAGCCTCGATAAAAATAAAATTTTGTCCACCACGCAAACAAATCGAGATAGCGGCTCTCAATCTGAGCTTCATCTTTAGGCGGTGAGGTATTCATAGCATTCGGCTGATTATTTATTTGCTGAAGTACACGATCGCGAAACGGCTTTTCGCTTAGAAATTTTTTGTTGAGTAAATAAAGTCGATTTACTGCGGTTTTGGCTATGCCGAGAAAAATCTCACGATCACCTTCAGAAAACAAATTGGTTTGAACGGCTTCAAGGTCGGTCTCAGGCATGTGCGCCAGCGTTTCGCGCTCCTGCGCGGTGAGCGTTACGTGCAGAGGATCGACCAAATTCATAAAATTGATAATAGCTCTTTGTGTGATTGCCGGCGTGATCGCGCGAACCGATACGTGATTTTTAAGCGCTTCTTGAATCAGTCCAATCTCGGGCAAAGACTGGCGAAGCTTGAGACTTGCCCTCAATATTTGCGAACACGGTTTGCCGCTACTTACCGTCGTGCGAGCGGTGCTGTCCGCGTAAGCGCCGTCCCCGCGGGCAGCGGCTCGTCCTTGAACCGAAACAACGAGTAGACTCGCAACAGCAGTTGCAAGTATGACCTTCAGTTGTTTCATCCCCCAGCCCCCTATTGATTCGCTTTTTGCTATCGCCCGTTTTGTGAACCGAGCGAAAATCCCCTTGGCAAATTGATCAGCAATTGCAAGTGCCCCAACCATACGTAGCAAATTGAGCGGTTGCAAAAAAACCGGGCATTTTTGTTTTAAAAATAGCTGTACTTACGGTAAACCGTGAATTTCTAACAGTAAGACATAAATTATGTCTTATGGCTGGCTCTTAAAGTCTCTAATGGAGG
>JAJYHS010000237.1 GCA_021784635.1 bacterium | reverse complement strand
CGCGCGGGAGGGTATGTCATCTTTAAATAAAAGTCGCTGGAGGGCAACAGTACGCTCACGGCGTCCGATTGTGCCAAATCTTGGACGTCGGCATTCGAGATTTGTACACAGTGATCCACAGACTGCGCGCCGAGCTTAGCCAGTTCACGGCTTGCGCCGGTTCGGGTTAGTTGATCGGCGTGGGCCGAAACAGCAAAACCTAATTCTTGAGCTCGTTTGACGTACTCGCGCGCTTCGGTAAGTGAATAATAATTCTCTTCAACGAAAATATCCACGCGCTCAGCCAATTTTTTCGCTTTAACTTTAAGGAGAGTACTGGTGACGATTTCACGAAAGTACTCGTCTTTATTCATCCCCGGCGGCGGCGCATGCGGGCCCAAATAGGTGGCAATGATTCGAGCTGTTGTCTTGGCCTTTAGGCGCTTGATGACTTCTAAAATTCGAATCTCGTCATGTTCACAAAGACCGTACCCACTTTTTATTTCAACAGTTGTCACACCTTGAACCAAATGCCGGCGCAATCGTTCTTCAGCGAGCTTAACAAGCTGTTTGGTCGAGGTTTCACGGGTTTGTTGAACAGTGTAACGAATGCCCCCGCCTTTAGCGGCAATTTCCTGATAAGTCGCACCTTGGTTTCGAAGTTCAAATTCATGAGCGCGATCGCCAGCAAAAACAAGGTGCGTGTGGCAGTCAATAAAGGCTGGCATGACCGTTGGGGCATGCAGATTGACTTCACGAACTTTGGACGTTGTATGCGTTTTCGCAAGGGTTCTTAGTGCCGATCGGACTTGACGACGTGGCCCGACCCATAAAATTTGGCTGTCACCGCTCCGGCGCGATTCGCCTTTCGTAAAATTGTTGCGATTCCCGGCAATCATCGCAGCATCGCGAATTATGCCCAAATCTTCTTCACGAGGGCGGCGTCCGTCTTTTGCCACCACCCCCGAAAAAGTGAGTAGTTCTTCAATGTGCGTGTAAAGGGTCACGTTCTCACCTCGTTTTATTCGATGACGGCGCCGCTCTTATCCGTTTCTTGGCTTCGATAAAATTCATAAATAATCCCGGCATAAAAGCTTTGGTTTTGTATGGAGCGCATAAGAGGGCTTCTACGATTAGCGGAGCCGGCAAAAAACGAACTATCAACGCCGCAAAAATAGAGAAATCGACTTTTTGACGAAGGCGCATGATGATAAGTGAATCCGACGTAATCATACATATAACCAGGCTCAGCCGAATAAGCTGGCCGACTCGGAGTCGCATACTGAGGGGCTACATCGTAAAAATAACGAGTCAGCTCGCTCGTCCCCCAAAGTGCTCCGTAATAGGCGACAATTGTTCCGTGTGGATCAAATCCTAAACCATGCGAAAAAACCAATTCAGGATTAAAATCAAATCCGCGGCCATCAATTTGCGTAAAATCCGTCGACATCACCCAACGGACCGGCAGCGAAAAGTTGACAGTCATTCGAGGTTTGTGAATGAGGTGAATCAAAACACGCGGACCAAATTCGCCCATCCAATCGAGATTGGGCATGCCTTGACGAGCCTGATCATCAGCGCTGTTAACCGGAAAAGACCCCGCAACGCTGGCATCGATATCTATTTCTGTACTGTTTAAGAAGACGCCACGAAGATTCCCGTTTTGGTCCGAGCGTAAAAAATTACCGCGATATATGAAATACGGGACGGGTAACCACACGTAGTGCATTTGATCGGCGCCAGGATAATCATCGAGTAGCGCGCTTGAAACTCCGACACCCATTTCAAGCTTCGGTAGCGGTTTTTGCCCCCCGCTTCTGGCCCGGATGTTTGCCAAACTCAAACCCGTCATTGCGTCTTGGGTACTCGCGGTCAATCGGCTCGGTGCCTGGGCATTAGCGTAACAGCAATAGCCGATATTTATTGCCAATAGTACAACCGCCGCGATTAGACCCAATATTTTTTTCGCAACCTTGACCTGAGCGCAATCCATGCGCACCGCCATTTATCCCCCAAGCTCAATCGAAATCAAATTTTATTAAATCCATGGAGATTTTACGCCGCGTTCACGCCCTACTTGTATTGCTTTTTCATATCCCGCATCAATATGACGAAATAATCCCGTCGCCGGGTCAGCTGTCAGCACACGATCGAGTCGCGCATCAGCTGCTTTCGATCCGTCCGCAACTATCACCTGCCCCGCGTGAAGACTGTATCCAATACCCACACCGCCACCGTGATGAAAACTCACCCATGAAGCTCCACACGCCGTATTTACAAGTGCATTGAGAATGGGCCAATCGGCAACGGCATCGGTACCGTCTTTCATAGCTTCTGTCTCACGATACGGAGAGGCCACCGACCCGCAGTCAAGATGATCGCGACCGATCACGATTGGGGCCTTCACTTTTTTTGTTCGCACAAGTTCGTTGAATTTTAAACCCGCTTTGGCACGTTCGCCGTATTCAAGCCAACAAATCCGTGCCGGCAAACCTTGAAATGCAATCCTTTTCTCGGCGTTATCGAGCCAAGTAAGCAATGCTTTTTTCTGCGGAAAAAGCTCGCGAAGCGCATCGTCTGTCACTTGTATGTCATGCGGATCGCCCGAAAGCGCCACCCAACGGAAAGGGCCGCTCCCTAAGCAAAAAAGCGGACGAATGTACTCCGGCACAAATCCAGGAATATCAAAGGCCTTGACCACTCCTTCTTCTTTAGCGACCGCGCGTATGTTATTGCCATAGTCAAAAGTCACGGCTCCCGCGTTTTGCATGGCGAGCATACCTTCAACGTGTTTAGCAATACTCGCGCGAGACTTCTTCAGATAAGATTTGGGATCATCTGTGCGCAGTTTAGCCGCTTCGGCCATCGAATAACCTTCAGGAATATACCCACGAAGTGGGTCATGCGCCGAAGTCTGATCGGTGAGCAAATCGGGGTGAAATCCACGCTTGTAAAGCTCGTGAATGACGGTGGCCATATTGCCAAGAAGGGCCACCGATCGCGGCGTTTTCGTTTTTTTATAATTTTCAACACGGGCAATGGCATCGTCGATATTTTCGGCCACTTCATCAACGTATTTTGTTTCAACCCGGCGGCGAATACGCTCTGGGTCAACTTCAACCGCTAACACCGCCGCGCCCGCAAAATCTCCGGCCAATGGTTGCGCACCACCCATTCCACCAAGGCCT
>JAJYHS010000290.1 GCA_021784635.1 bacterium | reverse complement strand
TCCATCCGTTTTTAATTCGTAAACCAAAGAAGGCGATTTTACCTCGTTCTGTGTAAAGTCCTGGCTCGCCTGGTTGGGTGTATGAAACGACACCGAAATCGTTAAGAAAGTTATGAGTCGCAAGTTGCAAACAGTTGACAAAATTGCGCACCCCAACTCCCCAAGTTGGCAAATGAAGGTGAGGATAAATCACAAGCTGGCCTGGATTATGAAGCGTCGCTTGGCCGCCGCGATCTACCGCTACAATTCGAACATCCCGCTCTTTGAGGATTTTAACGCTCACGCAAATATCTTGGAGCGGATCGGCTCGCTTACCTAGCGTGATGGTCAAGGGGTGCTCCATCCCGAATATCGTGTGCGACGCAATTTTAAGATCGAGCGCTTCTTGTGCGGCTATCTCTTGCCGTTCAATCTCGACAGCCCGAACACCCGACACGTAATCGATTTTTCCGAGCCAATTAGGACGCAACTGTAACTGTGCCATCAGTACATCTCAACCAAGTCGTTTTCTTTAAACCCGCCGCCAGAATGAATAATGGCAATAGCTCCGTCTTTACCGAAATAACTTACCACTTCAAGCGTGCCCATCATACGACCGGGAGCCGTGCCAATGTAAACACCCGTTTGCGGATCAAATACCTCTTGCCCCTTTTCACTCACACGCAAAATATCGCCGATTTGAATTCCGGATAAGCGCCCGGCGTCGATATAAACCTTATCGCCGCTAATCAAAGCAATTCGCCCCTGCCACGAAAGGACATTTACCGTACGCATAATATCACCCACGGTTTGATGGATGACCTTCGTTACCGCCAAACGATCCAGGGCTGGATCATTTTGCAATTCCACTTCTTTCGGTTCGCTGTTAGCAAACTGAGTCGTATCCGATTCGACGGTGGCTTGTCGTGTGACATTCAACATTTGCTTACCGGTGTTTGCCGAATATGCGCGAATCCGAATCGTCGCACGTGCTTTTGTTCGCAGGGTGCGAAATAGCCCGATCGAATCCCCTAGATTTTGTGTTTGAAGATTAATAATTTTGCCTTCGATCACTGCGGCCACGCCTAAAGTTTCCGCCACTCGTGAAACGGCGGACATATCGTAATCGTTGTTTTTGATAAACGTATGAATGTCTTCGGGAATATTATCGTTATTAATCACGATAAACTCGCCTGTGCTGACTAACTCGCGAACAAGAATATGCCTGGCCATGGCTTTAACTGAAGGCGGATCATTATTTGCGTCAAGAAACGGTAGAACAATAATCTTCTTACGCAAATCCCCATTATTACGGGCGGCCCACGTCACATCGCGAACTTCAGGCCTGCCATAAGTCGAATTATTTGGCTGGGCATTCATGATCTCACAGCCGGTCAAGACCCCTGGTCCAAACAAAAATAGGCAAAGTGAAATCGTCGCCGCTCGAAAGCCCGGTTTCATCTCAAAGCACGACATATTCTAAGGTTAAGCGCCGTTTGCATGATCAGCAAGCACCCGCACGTAAAGAGACACTCCATCAGGACTCACGTCGGTAACCCGAACTTTGTACTGGTTAAAACCGGCCCGCTGAAATTCTTGGGCCACCTGACGGGGAGAATTTGATGCGTCAGCATCATAGGTCACTTCGTGAGCCGCGATGATGCGTTCGTTAAATGCTTTCACGTCGTGAACGCTGAGAAGGACCGCGGATTGAAAATCTTCAAATTGCTTGGGCGAAAGATCGCCATGAACTTTCACTCGAATAACCGACGTACCGAATGTCCCGCGCCGCCATACGTCTGAAAGTTGCGCGGCCAAATTTTTACAAATTTGCGGTATCACCGCATTGAGCTTATCGGTAACGACTTGAAGAAACGGCCCCGGATCTGTCGTATAAGTCCGGTTAATCTCGGCTAACAATCGCCCCGTACCCGCGTACAGAGCTCTAAGGCGAATGTCGATCTGAGTAATATTTAACGTCTGCGGCGGCGTAAGAAACACGACTTGCCCCCGCAAGACAACGGGGCTTTTCAAATACTCGCCCAGAAAAAGAGCGTCAATTTGCTGAAGATTTTCATTCCGGTACGGTTCGGGGATGGAATTTCGCAGCCGGCTCGCAACCGGTGATAACGAATAAAATCCAACATTCAAAAGTGTACCCTTAAGAGTCCGATCAAATAAAATCGCATCCGAACGCAAATCGCCGTAATCTCTCGACGCCGGATTATACCACCACCCGTAACTACGAGCGTTAACCCGGTCAACGTATTTTATAATCGGTAGTACTTTTGGCGGTCCCGAAAATTTATATAGAAACCCGTTCGCAAGCAGCATCGATCGCAACGCTGTAAGCGACAAAGTTAATTGGACGGCCATCGAATACGTATTGTTATTTTGAGTCAAATTTTCGCCGCTCATACTGAGAATATATCGCGACGAGTTTTTAATGATCTTGTCGTCAATCGCATCTTTTAATTCCGCCGCCCGCTTTTCGCCGATAAACCCCGCGATGTATTGACGAGAGACGTCTTTAATAGCCTGGTTCATCAATTGATCTTGCGCGGTCGAACCATCGTTGGTCTGCACCGATTCTTGTTTTGTGATGTTGAGAACACCTTGCGCGCGCGCATTAGCCGGTAAGATAAAACTCAAAATACCAAGGCCGAGCGAAACAGCTACCAAAAAAACGATTTGTACAAGCGGCCGGTTACGGCATGTATCTGCAGACACAGCTTTTAATTTAGGCTCTCACTGTTAATCAGTCAAAGTCCAGTTCGGTTCCGGTAAAACGGTTGATACTGTTTCAAACAATTGAGGATTGAGTTCGACTCCGCGTGGCGAGGTGATCTCCATGTCGACGATTTTTTCAATATCCGAAAGACGTACGGTTAAAGAGCACGTTGTTTGCCCAGGATGTTTCTCAAGTGCCTCTTTAAGTAAAGCAAGCTTTGGGAGCTTATTCATGTCGATTTCGATCGTCAGTCGTTTCGCTCTTTTTAGAATGTCTGTTGCCTGTTGTACCTTTTCAACGATGATTTTAAGACTCGCTCGGCCCCCGGCGTCGTCTTCTGATTTTTCAAGCGCCCCCGAAACAATCAAAGCTCCGTCCGACTTAAGCATTTGTTCGGTTTGCGCAAACACATCTGGAAATATCACAAGCTCAAGCGCCCCCGTGGTATCTTCAAGGTTGCCGAAG